>NZ_JBDGAB010000077.1:0-15725 GCF_040910705.1 Blautia sp. RTP21359st1_E11_RTP21359_211015 | reverse complement strand
TTTCTGTTTGAGTTTGCCATATCGTACCTCCTTTCTGTAAATTTCTTATACATTTAATATGCCGAAAAAATTAGAAACGGGACGATTTTTTGCGAAAAAATTTGATAGAAATAAAAAAAATCTCTACGCCGAAACGTAGAGAAATAAAACGTCGTAAACGATATTTTTATGTATTTAAAATGAAAAGCCGTCTAACCCACGACTGAAGTCACGAGAATGCGACGGCTAAATTTTTCAATCATTGAGTCCGCAAACGCAAATGCTGAAATTACTTCTGTCCCTTCCGGTATGTTTACAGGCTTCGTTCTTCTTCCCGGACATACAAGAAGAGTCTTTCTGTCAGCTGAATATACAATGCCATCAACATCAATATAACCAAGAGACCGTGTCTTCTCTGTCAGCTCTATTGTCTTAGCATAAGTTAGTCCATATTTCGCTAGGGATTTCCTGACGCGTTCATTGTCGTCATCAATGACAATAGTGTCAGCGTTAAGCTGAAGGGCAGAGAGCATTTTCATATCTTTTATTACCGCTTTTTTCAAATGTCGTTTTTCTATAGCATGGCTTACTACGCAATCACGCGGCAAAACGATTTCGTCTGCATCTTCGCTGACATCAACGATTATATTATTGCCAACCATAACGACACCGTTCTTGAAGTCAAGCATGCTGACAGCCGAGCCATCAAAAGCCATGCTGTCAACAAGACTTACATTGTCTGTGTTAATGATATTTGTTGACATACAGCCAGCGAACGCTTTATCTTCAATAAATATAACTTTATTCAGGTCAATCACATCTTCCGGTTTTCTGCAGAACACATTGTACAGAGAGCCGCCTCTTGAAACCAGCATTTGTCCTGAAAGAAATGATTTGTTGTCTGACTCTACATATTTTACATTCGGGAACATAAAATTTGAGAAATGAAGCGATTTTACGCCAGAACCAATATAGATTTTCTCTATATCCGGAAACTGCTTCATACATTTTTCCAGAAAAAACACCACTGCGGTTTCGCCATCCGGACAGATAAACCGAGCTTCCTTAACACCTGGTTCAATATCGATATCACTGATTGAAAGATACCCGATGTTGCTAAATACATACAGAGATAAGTATGACATACCGTTACCTGTATACCGCCAGCATCTTTTATCGTCATAAGACCTAACCATTTTTTCCATTATTTTTCTTCCTTTCTTTGTGTTGTTTTATTACATTTTTAATATGCTGTATTTTACGGAAAAGAAAAACCGGCTACCGTAGGCAGCCGTGGTATGTCCTCTATTTTTGTCCCATCTTTGTGGATTTTTGTGAATAGAATTGTTGTTTCTCTGCCTTGCTCATGTTTGGTTTCGTTTTGTAAATTCGCCTCCGAATCGGTGGAGCAGGAACTTCGTTTCCATGTCCAATGAAGTCTCCACCCTTATGCGGTACATTGCTCCTATAGAGGTGGTATCTAAAACGGAGCAAAGCTCCGAAAAATGCCTCTAGGAGTTACCGATAAAAGGTTTTGTTCTTGAAGCCGTGTCGCTTTCGTCTCTCGAACATAAGACAAATGAGCCATATGCTGACCGTGCTAACAAAGGGCTGTTCACCAAGCCCCCTATCCATTGGCAAATGATGCCTAAGGAATACTTTGGTCTATGCTTTGCTTTTAAAGCGCGTGCATAAAGACGCATTATCTGACTATGCTGCATGTCTGCAAGAATAGCTAGAAGTATCGTCGGAAACGAAAATCCAGTTGTTATGCTGTTTATATCTTTTATGTGAGTCTGCAGGATTCAACATGGCAAACCCAATGCTTTCCGGTGTTGCAAGAAAGTGAAAGTCTGACACGCCTTTCCATGCATCCGGGATTGCCTTTCTGAGGATGTTTGCCGCTCCATTGCAGTCTGCGTTGATGCAGTATCCTTCTTTACATGAGTATAATCCGCGTTCAATACGTCGTCCGGAAAATACCGGGCGGCATTTTTCTTTTCCGTAAACAGGCATATAATCAGACGCAGTAATATCTGCTTTTGAAGTATAACTCTCTTCTTGTTCGATGACATCTATCCCTGCACGGAGTGCTTTATATTCTATCATCTGGCGAAGCTGAAAATGTGGGACAGACACAAAGTTCTGGTTATTCCTTCTGTCAATACTTGATTTCTGTTTCCAGAGCTTGTTTACGCCAATCACAAGAACCCCGATGCGGTGTTCAATACAGTACCTGACAATCCCAGTGCTGATTTTATGCATCTGGTCTTTGATGAAACAGCTGTGCTTACGTGAAAGCGTAAGCAGATATCTTGATTCTGCATGCATTTTTGAGTGGCCTTGTGTGATTAATGAGACCGCCTTTGCTTTTTTCTTGGCAAAAAGCTGATTTGATGACAGTACTGCACCGCCCTTGCATATCACAGATGAGTTGTCTGTACATGCTATAGCTGCGATGTTGTCTGTCCCGAAATCAAGCCCTGCCATATAAGGCATATCAGGATAAAACGGGGGTGCCATATCCTCAATCACAAAAGTCATGATGTATTTATCATAATAAGGCTTAAATGTCAGCATACGTAAATTCGACTTATGGTTAACATAATTAATCGGGATGCGTTCTTTTTTCTTAAAACCTGGAAGCTTCAGTTCGTTACCTGTAATGCATCCCTTTTTATCAACAACCGGATAAATTACGGCATCCTGATTTGTGACTGTAAAGGTCTTACGGTTTGATTTGCAGTATCCCGGTATTTTAGGCTTTCCGGTGTAATTGGATGGGTCTTTCTTGTACTTTTTTAAACTGTCAAGCCAGGTTTTAAAATCATGCACCGCATCTTTTAAAACCTGCTGCGCGGTCTGCATCGGAAGCCCTGCAAAGAAGTCAGGATTGTCTGTTGCCCTCATGATTTTATCAAGTGCAGCATATGAGAGGACATGACGTGGCTTAAAGCTTTTATATACGGTTTCTGTCTGTTTTAATTCATCAAACACAAGCTGTTCCAAATCTGTCCGTTTCGTTTTATTCCATCCTGTAAAGACCTGGCGGATTCGAAAGAGGGCAGCATTATACAGATTTTTAGCAAGAGCAGAATTATCTTCACCAAATGTAAAAATCTGTCCAAATGATTCTTTTGATATCACCATCGGAATTGCATTTAACATAATGGACGTCCTCCTTTCAAATCTTCTATTATTAATATGCCGAATTTTTATGAAAAAGCAAAATTTTCTGCGGATTTTTTTATAACACACGAATTAAAGAAAAGGCATTCACCCACACCCATTCGGTATGATAAATCTAAGTAATATCATATCCTATGGACGTGGTACTCTGCCTAATTTGATAGAATTTGTCATAAGATTATGTCTCCTCTCTTTTTGTATTTTCTTCAGCATGCCGATTTTTGCAACAAAAAAAAGAGCCTCAAAGAGGCTCTTTTTTTGTGACTGCGTTACTGTTCTTCGTTGATTACGATACCACCATGAATGACAACACGTTTTCCATCTTCATCATCGAAATATGTTTCACTCTCGGATTCGGAAACATCAAACTTTCCTGTCCAATGGCGGATTTCTTTACCGTTATAGTCATAAACCGTCACGGTCCTTTCCAGCCCGCCACCGATGTCGCTGCGCAAAGATTTCATCTGTCTCTGGGTAGAGGATGTATTAAATACGAATACACCTCCAAGTAGAACTATACAAATAGTAACTGCGATAATCATTGCTTTTTTCATGATACTCTTTTTTCCTTTCTTTGTAAAAATTAGTTATAGAAAATATGCGGGATTTTTTATACAACAAAAAAAAGAGCCATCTTTTGGCTCCTTTTTTCGCATTACCGAATGGCTGCCACCATCGCAAAAGCAAGCATGGCCATTAAGGCAACAACACCACCGGCAACCATCGCAAACGTATTCTTTTTCATTTTTTTTCCTTTATCTTTAGGATATATTAGTCTCTTTTGATATTTATTCTGGTTTCTTGGGACAGATATTCCAGATAATGTTCCTCAAGTTTTTTGAAATCGCAGCAGGTGTAGTTTAATACATGATTTTTGTTGCATCCAATTTTATACACTTGCAATGCCTTATTGTATATTTCGGCTTCATGTGTTCTGCAGAATCTGTATTCGGCACTTAACAAGTCCGCATACTGTTGATTATTTTGAGCGATTACAGAGAAATCTTTTACAGTTAGAACATTTTCCATAGCTGGAAACATAAAAGAGAATCGGATTGTAGATAAGACTCTTCCATTTTCAGTTATCTGAATGTTTGTTCTTTGCCGATTAGTCATATGAGATATCGGGGCGTAATAATTAATGTTGTTAATCGTCAGTACTATTCCGCAAACAAATTTATTGTTTCCTTCGTATTCGATATTTGGTATTTGGCTATCAATAGTTTTAAGAAAATTTATATAATTTTTATCTACATCGTAAAATTTAATCATATTTCTCCAATAAATGCAAAATAGGACGAAATTGTCAAAAATTTCGCCCTATTAATTAAGTTCTCGCTATTACGGTCGCGAAACACCAAGCATTAATCCCTTCATTTACGGCTGAAGAACACCAAGCATTAAATCCTGTTTTACGGCAACAGAAACCTTGGATTATGCTTATATTATATGCTGATATTTTTTAAAAGTCAATACGTTTTATTGTATTTAGTTCACGTCCACCACCGTCCCTCCATCTTTTTCATAAACTACTTTTCCCATTTTTCTTACTCTGTCTTTTACATCCTTTCCGTATTTCTCAACTTCACGCAATCCACAGAACACATATTTGATATTATATTTTTTTATTATCTTTTCCGCATCTTTTGTTCCTTCAAAAAATCCATCCATATCTTTTGTCCTTTTCTCAATCCCGTCCAGGCTGTCCCTCCACAGCCATTCATGAACTTTCCAACCGGCAGGTGTTGAGATTCCAGTGATAACAGAAACCCTTTCATATGCAGTATAGCTGTCCCCCGGAGCCTCTGCTATTGCTTCTTTTATTTCTTCTTTTTCTGCCTTGTCTTTTAACCACAGCAGGGCATCTTTTTCGTCCGCAAATTCTTCGTTATCCAGATAATTTAGGGCATTCAGCCCGGTCCTTCCCATCGGATTCATCCACACCCCAAACCATGAACCGGCAGCATTGAAAAAGTACCCGAACAGTAAAATCTGCAAAGCGAGCAGGATGAATGCGACAATATGTAAAGGCTTTTTTCGGGTTTGCAACAGTGAATACAGAATATATCCACTACACATATTCAGCAAAATAAACGCCTGATAAGTCAGTTTGAACATCGTATTTGCCCGCGAATAAGACCCCTCATAGATATCCCGGACATATACCAGTTCCGGAATGGCGATAAGTCCGATTGCGCAGCAGCACATGATAAACGCAAATACATCTGGAGCCCGGAGTGCTTGCAGGCGTTTTATCAGCCCGTCTTTTGCTTTCAGCCAGCGGTACATTGTTAGGGCAATAAACAGAACTGCCATCGCAACCGGGATACCCCAGAGTATTATCAACTGATGGACTGCCGAGTGATGTTCTGCAACACCAACGCCCTTAAAGATACTTTTAAAATTCATTGTAAATGGCAGTGCTGTCAGATATCCTGTAATCAGAACGATTCCAAATTGTGAAACCATACGCTTCAGCATTTTAGATTTTCCTGAATGCAGATTTCCAAAGATGATTGTAATTATAATCACAACTGTATAAATGATGTAGTCCCAATAGTTCGAGAAATTGCATAAGCCCCAGGCTAAGCCGAGCATGCACAACTGCGGCAGGCAGAACTTCTTTTTTCCGTTGCTATTTTTCTTCAAAAAAGCATACAGTAAAGCCGCAATCAGTATGACAATCATGATATTTACCATATGCGCATGCAGGTCACCGAGCACGAATGAATAGCACGGAAATTCATGAATGGTCTTATCGTCAACATCCGGGTTATAACCGATATAGCGTGTTGCATCCGGGAACCAATAAGACGTGCTGTCCACATCAATATCTTTATGCCACGTATAAGAAGTTGTATTCGTTAGGCCAATAGAGATAAAAGGCTTCAGCAGTCCATACACGATATAATGCCCGTTTCCTCCAAACACTACCGCTGCCGCTGACAGCGCAGAAAAAATAGCACTCTCTTTTCTGCTTATTTTTTCAAACCTGTCTTTCAGCATTTGTTCTGCGATTCCGAAAATACCCGTGAACATCAGTGCCGGAATCAAAGCCCGCATCATATTATAAGCATATTCTGCCTTCGTTGTTTTCCATAGCATCGTTTTTGCGATAAACGCTGCGTAATACTGCCCGCCGTAGTAATAATTGATACTCTTCCCGGCATACCAGATGTCGTCCGGTGGAAGCTTTGATGTCGTCAGCATCTTTTGCAGGAATCCATAGTCCATAAACTTTTCAGTACCGTATCCGGAAGGGTTGAATCCGATAAGGTAAGCCCAGAACAGAAATACGACAAAGAAAATCACTTCATATTTTAAGCATCCGGAAAAGCACTGCTTCCAATCTTCCAGGCATCTCTTCTGCTTCTTCCCGACAGTCATACACAGCATGAAATACAGGCAGATTGCAATGATTCCAGTTTTTCTGGTGAACGGTATGTGTAAACAGACCCCTGCAGCCCACATCATAAATCCTGGAATCAGAACCCCGAAAGTCTTGCCAAACGGCAGCAGGCATTTATTCTCTCCGAACACCGCCACCGCCAACGGCATAGAGCCCAGCATCATCAGCAACATATAAAATTCCCACTGCAGGAATATAACTGCATCAGCCTTTCCTAGCAGCAGGAATGTCGCCGCAACCGCCGCTGCTATCCCGATGCTTGTTTTAAGTATTTTTTTCTTTTTCTTTTGTGGATTTGCAGACACAGACCTTGTCTGCGTGTTTAGATTGTTCCGCATATTGTCTATCCTTTCTTGAGTATTTTTTTTAGTTGTTTTTTTCGGATACAATATGCTGAAATATTGATAAGGTTTTGGATTTTTGAGGGAAAGACTGCGCAGCGAATAATTACACCCATTGTTTTTTTTCTTTTAATTATCATAATGGCGCGTAAAACCACAGCCAATCATGATGCGTATTACTTAGATTTACGCGTCAGGTTGTCCGTCGGATGTAAGCGCCGGTCTTATTTTTTCTTCTTATACCTGCCAGTCTTCTCGTACTTACGCTTATGATATTCTGTGCACTGAGATTCCACATATTCTTCAATTTTGTCTAATGTAACTCCGCCTGTAGTTGCGATAAAATAAGACGGACTCCATAAAGATACGTCACCAAACAAATATTGACTTACATATTTGTCATATTCTGCATTTAAATGTACCTTCTTAGATGTCTGCGTTTTTAATACACGTATGATATCTGACGGCCGTTCCTGCGGAGGCATGGATATCAGCAAATGCAGATGGTCTGTATTCGATTCTGCAGATATCAATTCACCGCCATGCTCTTTACATATCTCTGAGCATAGCATCTTCATAAAGTCCCCAATCTCATCAGATATCACTGGTTTTCTGTATTTTGTAACAAAAACAAGATGGTATGTCATCAGATATACAGAATGTGCTTTTTTCTTATACTCCATATTAAAAATCACCTCACAAATCAAATTTAAGTCAACTTGACTATATGTATAGTATATGCTATAATATAAGCATAGTCAAGGATTGTCCATATAAATTTAAGTCAATGTATTTCTTATAAGAAAGGAGGTATATATTATGCGCACATGGAAAATGATAATCAACCCTAAGAAGAATAAACAAGACGCTGCGTTCTGTCAGTATTTTAAGACAAACACCGCAGATTTCAAGTGCATGTATAATGTTGCCAATTTCTATATCCGGAATACGATGACTGGTATTAAAAAGTCTCCGGAGGAACGTACACACCTGGAGACTGAAGTCCTGCACTATGTTTTTACAGGTATCCAAAAGGCCAATGAAGTCATTGGACAGAAGCGAATGAAAAAGAAGTTTGAGGATTTGAAACTTGCTCAGGTTGGCGGCATGAACTGTGCTGTCATTGCTTATTCTCTCGCCAGCCAGGAACCATTTCAATATCCCACAACCAAAAAGTGGTTTTTGTCGTACAATACGCTGGATGCTATTTTTAAATTTACAGGCAATCCGGTGTATAAAAGAATGAACAGCCAGGTGAACCAAAATGCTATCAGGAAAGTGATTGCTGCATGGGATGGATATTTTGAATCCTTAAAGCAGTATAGGATAAATCCGGCAGGCTACACAGGAAAGCCAAAGATTCCAGGATACAAGAACACAGAAGAATCTACCGCATGGTTTTCAAAACAAGTAGCGAAACTGAAGGAAGAAGACGGGAAGTCATATCTTCAGTTTGTTAATCAGAAAGAACGCTTCTGCATTGGCAAGGCATCCATATATAAAGGACTGCAATATGTAAAAACCGAGATTAAGCCAGTCTACGGAAGGTATTGTCTGCTGGTAACATTTGACGATAAGGTAAAGGCAGTAGAGCCGCCAGCAGACCCTGAGCGGATTCTTGGTCTTGACCCTGGAGTAAGCAACTTTCTGGGTGTTGCAAATAATTTCGGAGCTGTTCCTTTTGTCATCAAGGGCGGAGCTGTCAAATCTGTGAACCAGAGATTTAATAAACGGCGGTCAGCACTACTGTCTGCCCTTACAAAAGGAAGTGACAGTCAGCATTCTGTAAAATACAGTGAACAGCTAAATACTTTAAGTAAAAAACGTGATTCTTTTATGCGTGATTACTTTTATAAATGTGCATGGTATATCTGCAGATATGCACAGGCTGCCGGTGTAGAAGTGATTGTAATGGGACATAATGAAGGTCAGAAACAGGAAGTCACTCTCGGAGATAAAAATAATCAGCATTTTGTAGCGATTCCATATTTAAAGTTCATCACAGTTTTAAAGACGGTTGCTGCTAAATGTGGTATCGCCGTAGTTATCAGAGAAGAAAGTTATACCTCCAGAGCAAGCCTGCTGGATATGGACGATATCTCGACATATGAGCAGGGAGACAATACCAAATATCAATTTTCGGGTAAAAGAATCCACCGTGGATTGTACAAGTCCGGGAGCGGAACCGTTATGAATGCTGACATCAATGGGGCATCAAATATCTTACGCAAAGAATACTTGCATGCCTTTGACAATGTGAAAGATTTTACGTATCTGTATGAGACAACACTTGCGATTGGATATAAAGATTTGTATAACAACGCCAAAGCTATGGATAAAAGACCTGATGGATATCGTTACCATAAAGCAGGATTTGGAAGTAAGGTCCGCCGTAAGTATAGAAAATGGAGCCGTATGGAATACTGTAAACTTTTTGGCAAAAGTAAGTTTGTATGGATGGCAGATAAGAGAGATAAAACGCAGGCTGAACATACTGCGTAGATAAAAAGGTAATCCCCGTAACATGGGATAGAGGGATAGTGTTAGTCCTGCGAGGCGCTTTTCGGACTCGCAAAGAAGCCGCGGTCAACCTATGGTTGCCCATCGGTCAATCACGTTATCCTATATATGCATACGAATAACATGCCAGACCACTGGCAGATTCTAAGCCAATCTTTTTGCCAGCGACCTGACCTCAAAAAAGCAGATAATCGTTTTATAACTTCATATATATTCTTGCATTCCCGCTTTCTTGCTTATACCCATTTTTTTGATAAAAATAAGTTAGTCTATCCATTTCATCTTTTCTTTCATCTTCTTTAACTTTGACAGGATGTTTTACGCCTTCTATATATGAACAATGTAATTGTTTAGCTAATTGGTGTACGTAAAACAATCCGGCGCTCCCAATCCCTTGATTCTCATATATTCTGTCTGTTACATAGTTGTCTCTTAATATCGCAAAATTGCTATTGATAACTTGTGCTTCGCGCTCGTAACCAGACTTCGAGCGGGGATTCAGACCCGCGTGCGAAGCTAAAACCGGAACATTTGACCCGCGGACGATTTTTTGTCGGCCTGGAATTTCCCGTTCTCCGTTGATAGTCAGTACATGCTCTACATAGGCTTCATATACTCTTTGGCCATGTTCCATGAATCCGCATATAGCATATTCGTATGATATCTGCTCCATGGACTCACGAAGTTTTATTCGGTATTCTAGGAAAAATACGATATGTACGTTTTTTCTTTTCGTTTCGCTTACTCCGCAAAACCTGGGATTTCTTAACGATACCAAATTTTTTGTGTTAAGCTTTTTTTTAATGAAAGCATATTCGTTTGTGCTGCAAATTTTATCAATTTCTTTTAAATCTTTTTTTCCGTAAAACAATTCGTCAAAATCTGGTATTTTAAACATTATTATTCTTCTACAAAGAACCCTACTTCCGCTGCACTTCTCCATATATTTTCCAGTACGTGTCTTCTCTTATCCAAATCCCACATTGGATAACATTGCGGAAGATTACCGCTCTTTTCTTTCCTTTTTTTGCATTCCATTATATCATCCAAAAGACATTTTTTAAACACCTTTCTTTCTGCGGCATCATCTTGCCCTATTTGTTTTAATTCTCGAAGTCTCCGAAACGCATATCGGTATGGCGTGGAATATCGGTATTCAAATGGAATCTGGCTAATGGATATCTTGCCGTCCAGAATATCCTTTTCAGCCTGTGTATCATAAGTCCTTCCAAATGGTCTTGAGAAATATCCTTCGTCATGCATCCTTACTTTGCCTCCTGTTCTACTGCCTTTTTTCGTCTGATTTCATCCAGCGCATATGCCTTTAAAGCGGTATCATCCACTTCATCCAGCATATCTTTCAGGATTTCAGATGTGGCAATGTCTGATTTCATAAGTTTCAGTGCTTCTTCTGTATGTCCAGTCTCCATCATCGCCGGTATAATCTTTTTCCAGTTTTCTTTTATCCTTTCCTCCAAATACTGGTTTGTGTTTTTCCTGGATTCGCAAAGATATAGATACCGAAGCGCTGCCGCCACCTCGCCGGCTATTCGCTTACTGCAATACATACGCAGTTTCCAAGGGCATTTATTTTGTAATGCCTTTTTTGCCATAAGCATGTTATATTGAGAAATGTAATACTTCGGCATATACAGAATGTTATTGGGCAGGTGGATTTCCACGATGTCCGATTGGTTCAATTTGCTTGAAATGTGAACCCTCCCCGCCTAATCCGCTTTCGCGAATATAGACGGGGCTTCCAAACTCCGCATGGGCTTTTGCCCATGCCTGCTACTTTAAGCAGGAATGGATTCCTGACCACAGATACAGCGCAAACTCAGTGACTCTGTCGCGCGGCATTGCCTTCAGCCGGAGCTTCAGGTTTTGCCTTGGATGCGCAAAGTACCGCATAAGCGTTAATTAGTGTGGCCAGGCAGCAGCTGGTCCGTCTGTTGAGTTCTGGAACTTTTGCCAGAACTAACAACTCTTCCTTTACAGAAAGAGATTTAAGAAGTACACGGATGAAGAACCGTGCACCGATATTTTTAGATGCGGAAAGGTCGCAGTTATAGACCTTTCCGGTTGTAAATTTACATAATTCATACGTATTAAATCCTGCATCTTTGCCTCGGAGGACTTTTCCGGAGCCATCATATGCAAGACGTGATGTATTTACAGCACAGATATAAGAAACGCGGATTCCAGTTCTGGCAGCAAGCACCTCAACGCGGCGCTGGATATCGCGCTTTCTCCACAGTGAAAGTTTCTGTTTATTGCCACGTTTCTTTTTCTTCATGTTGAGATGCTCAAAAACAATAACGTCCGCTTTGGATTCCATGGCAAATCTGACAATTTCCACAGCTGTCTTAACGGCGATTGCTTCATTGTAGTTATTTGCCAGCCTCCAGAGCCTCGGTGTCTTGTAATTTCCGTTCTGCTGTGCCTTTTTAATAGTGTTCAGTAATCCATACATACGGTCTTTTTCTACAGGATGGTTGATGAATCGCTGTCCTGTGACAGTTCCGTCTTTATGTACCATTGAGCACACTGCGTCTGTGTTGATTCCCAAGTCTACCCCAATCACAGTCTCAACTTCTTTATCTTTCTTGAATTTCGGAAATTTAGAGCCTGCCATTTCGTAAGAAACGCGGAGTTCATACCTGTGATTGCGTTTTACAAGAACCGGAGCAGAAGCCTTCCATGCTTTCATATGGTTGTAAGCATACATAAAATCACAGTCACGTATTACAAATGCTTCCCAAATCCAGTCCTTGCCATTATATAATTTCAGGCTTACGATATTTGTTCCTTCACTGTCAAGAAATGTGTTATTTCTGTAAAAGCACGGCATTGTGTTCTGATTTCGGTTCAGATGTGGTCTGCGGCCATGCTTTCCGCCATCTTCCCATTTCTGTAACTGGGAGCGATAAGACAGAATCAGTCCGACTGCAGTGTTGATTGCGTCCCGTCTGAGATAGCTTGGAAATTTGTAGAATTCATCATCGAAATGCTTATATACCGCATCATTATTTGCCGTGGAGTGGATTAACCGTTCTATTTTCTGTTGTCTCCTCTGCTGTGCTGAAATAATAACTTTTCCGTCATCGCCTGTTATATTGTCAAGAGATTTCAATTCGTCGTAATGACGTACTGCAATAGCAGAGATATAATGTACGGCATTGCGATAAATTGTAATCGTCTTATCGAAAACATGATATGCTTCTGTGATTTTTAATCCATATGATACAGTCGCCATACATTGATACCTCCTTGCTGTAAATTTCTTATATATCTAATATGCCGGATTTTTTAAAGTTTTGTCGTTTTTTGCGAAAAAAAATACAAATTTCACTTTATTGGATTCACAAAACAGCACTTACCCCGCCTAAACGCCAGACATGACGTTTTTAGATGCCTGACGCTATAGACGGGGTGTGCGTGCATTGCTGTTCTAGTTTTTATTTAATCAATGACTCGGGCAATGATATTTCTTTCAGATTGCTACAATGTCCGAAAGCCATTGAACCTATCCGTTTCAGTCCTTTCGGAAGCGTGATTTTTTCAAGTCCGCTATCATAAAATGTTAATTTTCCGATTTCTTTGACCTGGCCTGGAATTACCACTTCATGCAGTCTATCGCAGCCCGTAAAAATCTCCCCTAAAATGGTATCTCCGCCAATATCCTTGATTCCTTTTCCAAAATCTACATGGTTTAATTTTCTACAGTCCCGAAACGCTCTATCTGCAATTGCGACTATAGAATCAGGAAATTCTACAGATTCAATCTCACAGAACTGAAAAGTGCCATAAGCGATTGCCAATGTCCCTTCTGCAATCTTGACATGTCCGGTCCTTCCAATCGGACATCGGATAACTTTCTGTGGCGACCTGGAATATAAGATGCCGTTTATTGTAAAATAATCTTCATCTTCATACTCAATGTGCTCGATAAACGGATTCTCCAGTATTTGTTCCAGCTCCGTCCTTGATAACTCGCCAGCAAAGCTGGACTCGTTACCTGACTTCGAACGGGGATTCAAACCCGCGTACGAAGTTAGAATCGGAATATTTGACCCGCGGACGATATTATCGGCCTGGGACTCCCCGTTCTTCGTTGAAATCTTCTCATTTTGGACCACCATACAGGTACCCGACGCCTTCAGTTCTTTTTTTTTGTCTGTTGTAGCCATTTTTTTTCTCCCTTCTTTGTATCTTGCTTTTTGTTTCCAATATACATATACAGTATGCAGGAAAACGTTGCCGATTTGTCTTTTTCCAGGCAGTAGAATTCCATTGCTGTAAATTTCACCATTCATGAAATATCTTATTTTTTGCGGCTCATTTTTCCTGCATATTACATTTGTCTTAAATATTTGCAAACCATATATATATGTTGTAAAATATATATATAAGCAAAAAAAATTATACAAGGAGGGAAAATATTTATGATAAAGAAACTAAGCAAGACCCGGCTGTTCAATGGCCTGATTGCCGTCCTGCTGGCCATCACACTGATTGTCCCGGCAGTCTTTCAGTCCACCACCCTGGCGGCCTCCAAGCGAACGCCCGCAAGACCGGCGATTACGAAAGTGACCGCGACCAAGAATTCCGCAACGGTCACCTGGAAGAAGTCCAAGTATGCCACTTCTTACCGGATTTATTACAAACAGGCCGGTACGAAGAAGTGGACCACGCTGGCAACTATCAGCAGTAAAAATCTGAAGTACACTCACAAATCTTCCAGGAAGCATCTGCTCAAGGGTGGTAAAAAATATACCTATACTGTCAGGGCATATAATAAATACGGTAAGAAATGGAGTTCTTACGATAAAAAAGGCAAGACCGTCACTATTCCGGCCGTACCGTCTATTGTAAAAACCCGCGTGAAAGCGAACAACTATAAGCAGACTACTGTTACTTGGACAAAATCCATCAATGCTACGAACTACCTGGTTTATTACCGCTCCGCTGACACCACAAAGTGGACCAGGATTGCGAACGTCAGTTCAAAGACCCTGAAATACGTTCACAAGTCCAGCCGCAAGTACCCGGTTGAAGCCGGAAGAACTTACTACTATATGGTAAGGGGTTATAACAAGACATATAAGACTTATGGCAGTTACAACAAAGCAGGACTGCAGGTTGTCATTCCAGAGAGACCGGCTGCAACGCCTACTGCCACTCCGACAGTTGCGCCGACAGCAACGCCGAAGCCGACACAGAAACCGAAGCCTACGGCAACACCAAAGCCGACAGCAACACCAAAACCAACGGCTACTCCGAAGCCCACACAGAAGCCAAAGCCTACCGCGACACCAACCCCAGACCCGGACAGCCCGTCTGAGATTAACAAAAAAATCAAAGAGGTAGTCAAGCTGACAAATCAGGTCAGGGTTAAACATGGTTCAGCCGCTGTTGTTGAAGATGCCGCTCTTGATGCCGGTGCAGCAGTCAGAGCGAAAGAGATTTATATTAAATTTAGTCATGAAAGACCAGATGGAAGCGATTCCGATACTGCCTATTATGCCGCAGGCGCTGGCAACATTCTGCTTGAGAATATCGCAACTGGCGATACACCTAAGCGTGCGGTATATCTATGGGAAAACAGCCGTGGTCATCTTGCTGCAATGATTGACAAAGAAGCGACCCATATCGGCGTTGGCGTCTATAAAAACTTCTGGGTGCAGTGCTTTGCGAAAAACCCAAGCCAGAAGTATACTTTAACAGTATATGCAAACGGTGGGACATTCCCGAGCAAAGGCGGTGTGGAGAAATTCGAAATAAGTGTTCCGGCCAGAATGGAAGTTCCTATTTCAACTATACCATTACCTGTAAAAGATGGTAGTACGTTCCAGAAATGGACCGCAATTACTGCTACTTCCGGGATAGAAGAAGGCGCATCAAAGTTTGTTGCCATGTATGACAATCGGACGCTAAAGGCCAACTGGACAGGCAATGATTCCTCAAACTGACAGTATAAACACGTATATACGCACCACCATGCTTGGTGGTGTGTATTTTTTTTGCAAACCATATATATATGTTGTAAAATATATATATAAACAAAAAAAATACACAAGGAGGGAAAATATTTATGATAGAGAAACCAAACAAAACTCGGCTGCGGAACGGCCTGCTTGTCGTCCTGCTGGCCATCACACTGATTGTCCCGGCAGTCTTTCAGTCCACCACCCTGGCGGCTTCCAAGCAAACGCCCGCAAGACCGGCGATTACGAAAGTGACCGCGACCAAGAATTCCGCAACGGTCACCTGGAAGAAGTCCAAGT
>NZ_JBDGAB010000076.1:0-16107 GCF_040910705.1 Blautia sp. RTP21359st1_E11_RTP21359_211015 | reverse complement strand
AAAGGAGATCCGCTCCCAGGCGGATCAGCTCCAGAAGGAACAGTCCGAACTGGAAGAAAAATGTTCCTCTCTGGAAGAATCACTGCGGATCATACGTCCCTTCCGAAATATTGATTATGATATTTCATCCATACTTCATCTGAAGTATATCCATTTTCATTTCGGACGTATCGAGAAACAGTATTATGAGAAATTCAAGAAATATATTTACGACAATCTGAACACGATCTTCCTTAAATGCGATGAAGATGACCAATACGTCTGGGGCGTTTACTTCGTACCGAAGCATGATGCGCACAAAATTGATGCCGCCTACTCTTCTATGCACTTTGAAAAGATCTTTGTGCCGGATAATTATACCGGAACTGCCCAGCAGGCATTTTCAAGCGTAAGCAAACAATACGCGGATGCCCTGAAGCATCTGGAAGCACAGAAACAGAAATACCAGAGATTTCTTGCGGATCAGGCAGAAACCATCGTTACCGCCAGAAACACACTTCTTCAGTTTTCCAGAAATTTCGATGTCCGGAAAGCGGCTGCCTGCACCGGAAAGCATGAGAATTTCTATATTCTCTGCGGATGGATGACAGAAGCCGACACCAGAGCTTTTCAAGCCGATATCTCATCCGACGAAAAAATCTTCTGCCTGGTAGACGGAGAAGATACCAATACGCCGGAGCACGACCAGAACCATCAGCCGCCGACCAAGCTGAAAAACCCGAAGCTTTTCAAGCCCTTTGAAATGTATGTAAAAATGTACGGACTTCCCGCCTATGGCGAGATGGACCCTACCTGGTTTGTTGCCATCACCTACTCCTTTATTTTCGGAGCCATGTTCGGTGATGCAGGACAGGGACTCCTGCTCTTTATCGGAGGATTGCTCCTGTACAAGCTGAAGCATATCGATCTTGCCGGGATCATCAGCTGCGCCGGAGTCTTTTCCACATTTTTCGGTCTGATGTTCGGAAGTATCTTTGGATTTGAGGATGTCATACCTGCTCTGTGGCTGCGGCCTGTGGACAGTATGACGACCATACCTTTTATCGGAAAACTGAATACCGTATTTATCGTTGCCATCGGATTCGGCATGGGAATCATCCTCCTGTGTATGGTTTTCAACATCATCAATTCATTTAAAACGCATGATGTTGAAAAAACCTGGTTTGACACCAACGCTGTGGCAGGACTTGTATTTTATGGCTCCGCAGTTCTCTGCATCGGACTCTTTGTATCCGGGCATGCAGTTCCGGGTGGTGCAGTCCTTGCCATTATGTTTGGTTTACCGCTGCTTCTTATTTTCTTCAAGGAGCCTCTTACAAACCTGGTAGAAAAAAAGGCCGAGGTTATGCCAAAAGAAAAAGGCATGTTTATCGTACAGGGTATTTTTGAACTGTTCGAGGTTATCCTGAGCTACTTTTCCAATACACTCTCCTTCGTGCGTATCGGTGCTTTTGCAGTCAGCCACGCAGCTATGATGGAGGTTGTACTTATGCTTGCAGGCGCAGAAAACGGCAGTCCGAACTGGATCGTCATCATTCTCGGAAACCTGTTCGTATGCGCTATGGAGGGCCTGATCGTAGGTATCCAGGTACTCCGTCTGGAATATTACGAAATGTTCAGCCGTTTTTACAAGGGCAGCGGACGGAAATTCGAGCCGTTCTGCTCAAAAAACAAATAAAATGCCAGAGTCGGAACGCATTCTGATCCGGGCATTCAATTAAACGAATATTAAGGAGGTCATCATCATGACAGTCATTACACAGATCACAATCGCAGTTGCACTTGTACTCAGCATCATTCTTCCATTTGGTTATTATCTTCTCGGCGAAAAAAGCCGCGGCCGCTACAAAACAGCTCTTGGTGTCAACGCCTTTTTCTTCTTCGGGATCATGCTTGTTGCCATTGCAGTAACATTTGCAGGCGGAGCTTCCGTACAAGCTGCTACAGGCGCTGACGCAGGCCTTGCAACAGGTATGGGTTACATCGCAGCAGCACTTGTTACCGGACTTTCCTGTATCGGTGGTGGTATTGCCGTTGCCAGTGCGGCAAGCGCAGCACTTGGAGCGATCAGTGAGGATCAGAGCATCCTTGGTAAATCTCTTATCTTCGTAGGTCTTGCCGAAGGTGTTGCTCTTTATGGACTGATCATCTCCTTCATGATCCTGGGTAAACTTTGATATGAAAATGTATCTGATCAGTGACAATATTGATACTCTGACAGGAATGAGACTGGCCGGTGTAGAGGGTGTGATCGTTCATGAGCACGACGAACTGAAGGAAGCTCTGGAGCGCACCATCGCAAACAAAGAGATCGGAATCATACTCCTGACCGAAAAATTCGGCCGGGAGTTTCCTGAGATCATTGATGATGTCAAGCTTCATCACAAAACACCTCTCATCATTGAAATTCCTGACAGACATGGTACCGGCCGCAGACCTGATTTCATTACATCTTATGTAAATGAGGCCATCGGATTAAAATTATAGGCAGGTGATATTATGACAATTGAAGAGAAGCTTAAACACTTCTATGACACCTCCGTGGACGAAGCACGCCGTCAGGCGGAAAAAGATGTCCGGGAACACAAGGAAGCCCTGGATGCCGCACTGGAGGAACATAAAAAAATGTCTCTGGGAAATGCTGCCAGTTCCCGCAAAGCCGAGATCGCAAACGCAAAGCGTGAGATCAACAAGGCACTTTCCGCAGAGCAGCTTCACATCCGGCGAAACTGGACTGCCAGACAGAGCCGCTTAAAAGAAAAACTTTTTGCAGATGTCCGGGTACAGATCCTGAAATTCATGGAATCTCCCCGCTATGAAGAATATCTTTGTACAAAGATCGAGGAAGCTGTCTGCTTCGCGGAACACGATGAGATCCAGATCTATCTTTCAAAAGAAGATGAACCCCGTCTGAAGTCTCTCACTGTAAAGACCGGTTTCCCGCTGAAGGTTTCCGATGAATCCTTTATCGGCGGGATCAAGGCGATAATCCCTGAAAAAAATATCCTCATCGACAATTCCTTTGAGGAAGGCTATCAGGCAGCTTACAGAGAATTCAAATTTGACGGAGGTCCAGCACATGAGTAAAACAGGTATTATCTACGGTGTTAACGGTCCTGTTATCTACCTCAAGGGCGACACCGGCTTCAAGATCTCCGAGATGGTCTATGTAGGCCCCGAAAAACTGGTTGGAGAAGTCATCGGTCTTAAGAAACATATGACGACCATACAGGTTTTTGAGGAAACTACAGGACTGAAACCCGGAGAAACTGTTATCGGAACAGGAGACGCTATTTCCGTTCTCCTTGGTCCGGGAATCATCCACAATATTTTTGATGGTATCCAGAGACCTCTGGCAGAGATTGCCCAGGCCTCTGGAAAATATATTTCCCGTGGTGTCAGCGTTGACTCTCTTGACACAGAAAAAAAATGGGAAACCCACATTACCGTAAAGGAAGGTGACGTCATCGGTGCAGGCACGGTTATTGCCGAGACACAGGAAACCGCCTCCATCCTTCACAAATCCATGGTTCCGCCTACGATCACACATGGAACCGTTATCCATGCAGTTCCTGACGGTGCCTATACCGTTCTGGAGCCCATCGTTACCATCCGCCTTGATGACGGAACTGAAAAAGAACTGGCGCTTGCCCAGAAATGGCCGATCCGTGTTCCACGGCCGACCTACAAGCGTTTCCCGGCCAGCGTTCCGCTCCTTACCGGTCAGCGAATCCTGGATACCCTTTTCCCTATTGCCAAAGGAGGCACTGCTGCAGTTCCCGGCGGATTCGGAACAGGAAAAACCATGACACAGCACCAGATCGCCAAGTGGTCTGACGCAGATATCATCAT
The DNA here is from genome assembly GCF_040910705.1 of Blautia sp. RTP21359st1_E11_RTP21359_211015. Classification (NCBI taxonomy): domain Bacteria; kingdom Bacillati; phylum Bacillota; class Clostridia; order Lachnospirales; family Lachnospiraceae; genus Blautia; species Blautia sp. RTP21359st1_E11_RTP21359_211015. Next base: position 12,255 of record NZ_JBDGAB010000076.1, on the reverse strand, counting down.
CTACATCGGCTGTGGCGAGCGTGGAAACGAGATGACACAGGTTCTTGAGGACTTCAGCAAACTGATCGACCCGAAATCCGGGAACCTGATGATGGACCGTACCACACTGATCGCCAACACCTCCAACATGCCGGTTGCAGCCCGTGAGGCTTCCATCTACACAGGTGTTACACTTGCGGAATATTACCGTGATATGGGCTATGACGTAGCCATCATGGCAGATTCCACATCCCGATGGGCTGAGGCTCTCCGTGAGCTTTCCGGACGTCTGGAGGAGATGCCAGCAGAGGAAGGTTTCCCTGCATATCTGGCAAGCAAACTTTCCGCATTCTATGAGCGTGCGGGAATGATGCAGAACCTGAACGGAACAGAAGGTTCCGTCTCCATTATCGGTGCGGTTTCCCCTCAGGGCGGCGACTTCTCCGAGCCTGTTACACAGAATACGAAACGATTTGTCCGCTGCTTCTGGGGACTGGACAAGGCCCTTGCTTATGCCCGCCATTTCCCTGCTATCCAGTGGCTGACCAGTTACAGCGAATATCTGGAGGACCTGACTCCCTGGTACAGAGAGCATGTTTCCCCGAAATTCGTCTACGACAGAAACCAGATCATGGCAATCCTCAATCAGGAAAGTTCTCTTATGGAAATCGTCAAACTGATCGGAAGCGACGTTCTTCCGGATGACCAGAAACTGACGCTGGAGATCGCCAGAGTCATCCGTCTGGGTTTCCTGCAGCAGAACGCTTTCCACCAGGAAGACACCAGTGTTCCTATGGAAAAACAGTTCCTGATGATGGAAACCATCCTCTATCTCTACGAGAAATGCCGTGCTCTTGTAAACCGTGGCATGCCGGTTTCCGTACTGAAAGAGGATAAGATCTTTGAACGTATCATCGCCATCAAATACGAAGTTCCAAACAAAGAGCTGGAGCGTTTTGATGAGTATCATAAAGATATCGACCGCTTCTACGACAACGTACTGGAAAGAAACGGTTAAAGGAGGGATCAGTTTATGGCAATCGAATATCTTGGCCTGAGTGAAATAAACGGCCCTCTTGTTGTCCTTGAGGGTGTCAAAAACGCATCTTACGAGGAGATCGTGGAATTCCACATGGAAGACGGCACACAGAAGATCGGCCGTATCGTGGAAATCTATGAAGACAAGGCTGTTATCCAGGTTTTTGAGGGAACTGATAATATGTCCCTCGGCAATACACACACACGTCTTACCGGACATCCTATGGAGATCGGGCTTTCCCCGGAGATCCTGGGACGTACCTTTAACGGTATCGGCCAGCCCATTGACGGGCTTGGCGAGATCACACCGGAGGTCAGCCTGAACATTAACGGGCTTCCGCTGAATCCGGTAACCCGTGAATATCCACGAAACTATATCAACACCGGTATCTCCGCTATTGACGGACTGACCACACTGATCCGCGGCCAGAAGCTGCCGATCTTTTCCGGTAACGGTCTTCCACATGATAAGCTGGCTGCACAGATCGTTCAGCAGGCTTCCCTGGGAGCAGACTCCGATGAAAAATTCGCCATTGTTTTTGCGGCAATGGGTGTGAAATACGACGTAGCGGAATTCTTCCGCAGGACCTTCGAAGAAAGCGGTGCGTCCGACCACGTTGTGATGTTTTTGAACCTTGCAAACGATCCGGTTGTAGAGCGTCTTCTGACACCGAAGATCGCCCTCACTGCCGCTGAGTATCTTGCTTTTGAAAAAGGCATGCATATCCTGGTAATCCTGACTGATATCACCTCCTTCTGTGAGGCCATGCGAGAGGTTTCCTCCTCCAAGGGTGAGATCCCTTCCCGAAAGGGTTATCCCGGATATCTGTACAGTGAGCTTGCAACCCTTTACGAGCGTGCGGGAATCGTCCGTGGCGGCACCGGTTCTGTAACCCAGATCCCAATCCTGACCATGCCAAACGACGACATCACACACCCGATCCCCGACCTTACCGGATATATCACAGAAGGCCAGATCGTACTGGACCGCCAGCTTCACGGTCAGGCGATCTATCCGCCGATCAATGTTCTGCCATCCCTGTCCCGTCTGATGAAGGACGGTATCGGTGAAGGCTTCACACGTGCTGATCATCAGGATGTTGCCAACCAGCTCTTCTCCTGCTACGCAAAGGTAGGCGATGCAAGAGCTCTGGCATCCGTTATCGGTGAGGATGAGCTTTCTCCGCTGGATAAGCAGTACCTTGTATTCGGAAAAGCCTTCGAGGCAGAGTTTGTAGGACAGTCAGAAACAGAGAATCGAAGCATCATCGAAACTCTGGATAAGGGCTGGGAGCTTCTTGGCCTTCTTCCAAGAGAAGAGCTCGACCGTATCGATACCAAAGTTCTGGATCAGTATTACAGAGAAACCGTCCGTTAGTGAGGTGATTTTATGGATCCGAATACCTTTCCCACCAAGGGAAATCTCATACTTGCAAAAAACTCTCTGGCTCTTTCCAAACAGGGCTATGAGCTTATGGACAAAAAGCGTAATATCCTGATCCGTGAAATGATGGAGCTGATCGATCAGGCAAAGGATATCCAGTCACAGATCGATGAGACCTTCCGTACCGCTTATGCGGCTCTTCAGAAGGCAAATATGGAAATTGGAATCGCTTTCGTAGACCAGATCTCTCATACCGTTCCTGTGGAAGATTCCATCCGGATCAAAACCAGGAGTGTCATGGGAACCGAGATCCCTCTTGTGGAATATGACAAAAAAGCAGGCAACACGCCGACTTATGCCTACTACAGCACCAAGCTGTCCCTGGACGAGGCCAAGGCAGCCTTCGAGCGTGTAAAGGAGCTGTCCATCCAGCTCTCCATGATTGAAAACGCCGCCATCCGTCTTGCCACCAACATCAAAAAAACCCAGAAGCGTGCCAATGCGCTGAAAAACATCACCATCCCCAGATACGAAACTCTCACCCGAGATATCACCAATGCTCTGGAAGAAAAAGAGCGTGAAGAGTTTACACGTCTGAAGGTGATCAAACGTATGAAACAAAATAGTTAAAAAATCCTCCGCAGATCTTTCCGGTTCTGCGGAGGATTTTTTGGTTATCCACATTTATCCACACCTGAAAATGACTTTTCAACACCTTGCAGTGATCGTTTTAACTGGGCACTGTTCTTTTTTATCCTCATTTCCATACATCCGAGAGTCCCCCTTTTAAATAGATTAGTTTTTTAAGAATTCATTTGCTATTATCTGATTATTTGTTTTTATTCTTTTATATTATGTCTTTTTTGCAATAAATTTTATGATATTTAGAATTTAAAAATGTCAATAGTTTTAAAAACTTTTTTCCCATTTTTTACAATTTTATCATTTTACACAAAACATATGTTTAAATTTATTTATGTAAATCAGGTCATCCACATGGTTATCCTTGTGGATAATGTGGATAAATTTGTGCATAACTTGATTATTGGCGGATTTGCGGATTTTTGTCATGTGGAAAACTTTTTGGAAAGTTTTTCACTTATCCACCATGGTTCGACAAGTTTTGTGCATATTGCCAGAACGACCTTTTCAGGGCTGATATTGCCCGTATCCGCACGCACCTGTCTAATGTTGCCAATCCTCTCCGATTTTATATCAAGCCTTTCTTTTTGCAGCTTTTTATGGTGTTTCTCCTGCGTGCGGTCTTGACATCAGCACTGTTTTTTGTTAATGTGAAAACACTAAAACAACGTGTGGATTTTTCAGTTTTGAACTTTTTTCGCCACACAATCTGTCCGATTCGAGAAGACAGATTGTGTGGCTTTTATTATGCACAAAAAACACGCTCTGTTTTCCGCACCTGATATTCTTACGATTCTGATATAAAGGGGGATTTTTCATGAACAGCACATTTATGAAGGAAAAGCCTGTCGGCCCGCTGCTGGCATCCATGGCGCTGCCTATGGTCTTTTCCATGCTTGTAAACTCACTATACAACATTGTGGACAGCTTCTTCGTGGCACAGATCAGCGAGCAGGCCATGACCGCCCTGTCCCTTGTCTATCCGGTCCAGAACATGATCAACGCCGTTGCCATTGGCTTCGGAATCGGAATCAACGCCAGAGTTTCCTATCACCTTGGCGCAGGCGACAAAAAAATGGCAGACACTGCCGCAACCCACGGATTTTTTCTGTCTGTGATCCACGGGATCCTGATGACCGTGATCAGCATCGCTGTTATGCCCGTATTCCTTCAGATGTACACCCAGGATGAAACCGTGATCCGGATGGGGCTGGAGTATTCTACCATCGTTTTCCTGTTTTCCACAGTAATTGCCATCAGCCTTTTCTTCGAAAAACTTTTCCAGGCTGTAGGACGGATGAAAGTATCCATGCTCGCCCTGCTTGTGGGATGTATCAGCAACATCATCCTGGACCCGTTCCTGATCTGGGGAATCGGCTTTTTCCCGAAGCTGGGTATCCGGGGCGCAGCTCTGGCTACTGGCATCGGCCAGGTGCTCACCATTGCGGTCTATATGGTCTTTTATATCCTGAAGCCTATTCCTGTACGTGTAACGCCCAAAACCCTGAAAACAAGCAAAGTAACGGATCTGAGCCTGTATACCATCGGTGTTCCCGCGATCCTGAACCTTGCACTGCCATCGTTTCTGATCTCTTTTCTGAACTCCGTGCTGGCCGCTTACTCGGACAGCTATGTGGTGATCCTTGGCATTTATTACAAACTGCAGACCTTCCTGTATCTCCCGGCCAACGGAATCATCCAGGGAATGCGCCCGCTGATCGGTTATAACTTCGGTGCCCGTGAGATGAAGCGTGTGAAAAAAATCTTCCGGCTCACCCTGGAATCCAGCTGTGTGATCATGCTCTTTGGAACCGTTATCTGCCTCCTGGCATCCGGACAGCTTATGGGACTTTTCACAACTACCCCGGAAACCATTGCCGCTGGCTCCAGAGCACTGAAGATCATCAGCGCCGGCTTTCTTGTTTCTGCTGTATCCGTTACCACTTCCGGTGCCATGGAAGGCCTTGGAAAAGGCACGCAATCCCTTGTAATTTCCCTTTTCCGCTATGTGGTCGTTATCATGCCCACCGCATATCTTCTGTCCCATTTTATGGGTCCTGATGGCGTGTGGAACGCATTCTGGATCACAGAGGTGTTTACAGCCATCGTTTCTGTCATGATTTATCACAAAACGTTGAAAAAAGCCTGAGACTGCAAATGTCCGGCCCACCGGCCTGTTTGCAGCCACCTGCAGGTTTACGTCCCGAAAGCACAAAAAGCTTCGATCCACTCTCTGAGCACATCGCTCATCGATGAGAGTTAGATCGAAGCTTTCTTTATTAACCAAATCAGGAAAATCCCAAGAGTGATCCCTGATATCCTCTTGACTCAAACGGATATCCGTGATCTGCGTTCATTTAATTCGCGGAAATTTCCTCTGTATTTCTTACAGCAGTCCCTTCTCACGGATCAGCTTTAAAGCGCCTTCATCGGCCACTACCGTCACATCCGGGTGAAGCTGCAGGATAGATGCCGGCACGTTGGGCGTGATCGGTCCGTAGAGAGATTTGTAAAGAGCATCTGCCTTTGCCTCTCCGGTAGCGACCAGAAGGATTTTCTTTGCAGTCATGATGTTTTTGATACCCATGGTATATGCCTGCTTCGGCACATCATCCATAGTCTCAAAGAATCTTGCATTTGCCTTGATGGTGCTCTCCGTAAGGTCTACGCAGTGAGTCTCCTTCTCAAATGCTGCACCCGGCTCGTTGAAGCCGATGTGGCCATTTCCGCCGATTCCAAGCAGCTGCATATCAATACCACCCACGCTGCGGATGATCTCATTGTAATCCGCGCAGGCTTTCTCACTGTCCTCTTCCAGTCCGTTTGGCACATAGGTTCTTGCCTTATCGATATTTACATGATCAAACAGATTTGTGTTCATAAAATAACGATAGCTCTGATCGTTGTCTCCGGAAAGTCCTTTGTATTCATCAAGATTTACGGATGTGATCTGCGAAAAGTCCAGATCTCCTTTTTTGTACCACTCGATCAGCTGCTTGTACATTCCCACCGGTGTGGAGCCTGTAGCAAGTCCGAGAACGGCATTTGGCTTCATGATGATCTGTGCAGACATGATATTCGCTGCTTTTCTGCTTACGTCATAGTAATCTTTTCCTGTATAAATGATCATAATCTTTTCCCTTCTCCTTATGGTAAAAAAGAACAACCGGATAACTAAGATTCACATATCTCCTGCTTTTCCTGTTGTTCTTTTTTATTATTGATTCGTTTTTTTACTCAGCCATCTCTACTTCGAGAACATAATCTACCGGGTCCGGAAGTACCGGGTCAGGTCCCAGATCAACGAATGCGATATCCGGGTAATCGCTGTGCATCCATGCGTTGGAGATCGGCACCTCATGTCCGTCATCCAGCGCACGCACCTTCACGATCTTATCCTTATCAAATCCCAGAAGCGGAAGTGGTCCCAGTGTATTCTCATAAATATGCACATAGTATTTGTTTCCGTTTCTGGTGATACGTCCGTAATCCGGCTTCGGAATGTTTTCAGCCGGTACACAGCCGTAGATACTGTCATGATTCTTATCCATCCAGCGGCCGATCTCAGCCAGGATCGCAGATGATTCCTTCGGGAATTTACCTTTGGCATCCGGTCCTACGTTCAGGATCATATTTCCGCCCTTGGAAACACACTCTACCAGCTTCTTGATCAGCATGGAAGCCGGTTTGTAATAATGATCGTTTGCACAGTATCCCCAGTTGTTGTTCATGGTGAAGCATGCTTCCCAGACCATCGGGTTGCCTTCCTTATCGCAGATTCCTTCCGGCGGGATGATCTGCTCAGGGCTTACGAAATCGCCATGGTACGGTGTCGGATCACACTCATACAGGGATCCTCTTCCCTCTCCGCTGGCTTCCAGACGGTTATCGATGATAACCTGCGGCTGTAAGCTGCGCACCATGTTGATCAGCTTTGTTGCGCCCCATTTTTCCCCTCTCATATCGTCGTAGGAGAAATCAAACCAGATGATATCGATCTGTCCGTAGTTTGTACAGATCTCTTCTACCTGATTATACAGATATTCTGTATAACGTGAGAAATCACGGTTCTCATTTCCGCACTCTTTGTGGTTTCTCATCGGATGGATACGGTCTCCGTAATGCGGATAATCCGGATGATGCCAGTCAAGCAGTGTGAAATAGATTCCAACCTTAAGGCCTTCCTCACGAAGTGCCTCTACATACTCCTTGATCAGGTCTCTTCCTGCCGGTGTGTTTGTTACCTTGTAGTCTGTGTATTTGCTGTCAAAGAGGCAGAATCCGTCGTGATGTTTTGCTGTCAGGACTACATATTTCATACCTGCAGCCTTGGCCTCTTTTGCCCACTGCTTCGGGTTGTAGTCTCTTGCATCAAATTCTTTCATAAACGGAAGATATTCTTCCTCAGGTATTTCCTCTACGCTTCGTACCCACTCGCCTCTTGCAGGGATAGAATATAATCCCCAGTGGATAAACATTCCAAAACGGGCATCCTGGTACCACTCCATACGTTTTTCATATTCTTTTCTGTCAAACTGATACATGATTTTTTCCTCCTGTTTAGATTAAAAGCATCAGCCTTTGATAGCTCCGGAAAGCATACCTTTTTCAATCTGTTTATGGAACACGATGTAAATGATAAGCATCGGAATTACGGACATTACTACATATGCAAACTGACTTCCGATCTCCTGTGTATGTGCAGAAGAGAAGTTCAGCATCGCACGTGAAACTGTGAAATATTTGGTATCTGTCATCAGGATCATGGAGAATACAAGTTCACTGTATCCATAGATGAATACGAAGATCGCCTCTGTTGCGATGATCGGCTTGCAAACAGGGAAAAGGATCTTCCACAGCAGCTGCCAGTTGTTACATCCATCAATGATCGCCGCCTCATCCAGGTTCCTGGAGATTCCATCCATGAATCCTGTATAAAGGAATATCGCCTGGGACATACCAAACGCAACATAGATCAGGATCAGGAAGAACAGGTTGTTCTTTGCATTTAATGCTGTTGCAATGTTGTTGATCGGGATCAGTGTACAGTGAACCGGAACCATTACTCCGATCATGAAGAATACATATACCCATTTCAGGAATTTGTAATCTTTTCTTGATAAGATGTATGCTGCCATCATTCCGACTACAGTATTAAATACAGTTGTCAGAGTCGCTACAACCAGGGAGTTCTTGATGGTATTCAATGCATCCGCTGTTTTGTTTGCGCTGATATAGTTCTGGAACATAATCTTCTTAGGGAAGCTTAACAGGTTCAGGTAAATCTCTGAGTTTGTTTTGAAGGAAGCCATTACGGTCACTACTACCGGAAACAGTGTAACAACTGTCCACAGGATCGCGATAATGTACAGCGCTATCTTTCCTCCATGCATTTTCTGTTTATTAGCTGTTTTTTCCATATCGTCTCTTCTCCTTCCGCCTACATTGCAAGATCTTTATCTTCACGGAACAAATGATTGGTCACAAGACTCAGCACAACACCCAGCACTAACAGAATAACGCCGTATGCACTGCTTCGTCCGAACAGCTTATAGGAGAATCCCTGTGTATAAAGCATGATTGAAGGTGTGGAGCTGATATCGTTCGGGCCTCCTCTTGTCATTGCCCAGATGATATCGAATACTTTCAGACATCCTGTAATACACAAAATAGAGAATACCTTGAAGGAGTTTTTCATCAGAGGAAGGATGATATAGCGGATCCTCTGCCATCCTGTAGCACCATCCAGCGCTGCAGCCTCATTTAACTCATCAGGGATCGCCACCAGACCAGCTGCAAAGATCAGCATGTTATATCCGGCATACATCCATTCGTTTACCAGAACAACGATCCAGACGTTTACAGTCTTTATCGTCAGCACATCAGGGATCGTACCATGAAGGCCGAAAATATTTTCAATGGTATTAAAGATACCAAAGTTCGGATTTAACATAAATGTCCACATCAGGGCTACTGCTGTTGTTCCTAACATATTCGGAAGGAAGTAGCAGGTTCTGAAGAATCCGGTTCCCTTGATCTTTGCAGTTACCAGCATTGCGAGACCAAATGAAAGCGGCATCAGGATAACGAAACCACCGATCATAAAGTACACACTGTTGAGCATTGCATTCCAGAACAGCTTATCTGAAAAAATCTTCTGATAGTTCTCAAGTCCTACCCATTGCTTTGCCGCACCAAACATACCGTTCCATTTACGGAATGATAAGCCTACGGTATCAAAAACAGGGTAGATGACAAAAATAACAGTTATTAAAATTGCCGGAAGAAGGAACGCTAAAGAAAGCGTAAGATCTTTTTTGTCCAGCTTCTGTTTTACCTTTGGTACAGATTTACCTGCCATATGTATACCTCCGTAATAAACAAGGGGAAGCAGATGATGCTTCCCCCTGTTTCTCTTATCCACACATCATGCGTTCAGTCAAAATTCTCTTTATTCGTAAGCAGACATTTTGTCAACGATATCGTCTCCAACTTCCTGTGCACTTGCGCCTGTCGCTAATGCCTGAAGAGAATTACGGATTGTATCCATAGCTGCTGTGTTGCTGTCATATGTAGGAATCTCAAGTTTAGACTCTGTATTCTCAGCCATGATCGCATTTACATCGTCAAGCAGATAGTTACCTGTATCAATCGTAACCTTCTCAGCATATGTTGTCGGGCTGGATTTGCACATTTCGTTGATGGAATCTACACTTGTAAGGTATTTGATGAATTTAACAGTTGCTGCGATTTCCTCATCGCTCTTGTTTAATGTAGTGATGTAGTATGTATCAGAACCGCCGCCCATCTCTACAGTCTTGTTTGCTTCGTCGATATAAGGAATTCTTGTAACACCGATCTTCTGAGCATCGAAGAGAGTTGTATCGGAGTCATTCTGGAAGTTACCGCAGTTCCATGTTCCGTCAACTGTGAATGCAGCTTTTCCTGCCTCGAACATATTTCTCTCTGTGTTGAAGTCTGTGCTGAGGATTCCGTCTCCCCAGTATCCTGCATCAATCATATCTTTCATCTTCTGATAGATTGCAACCATCTTCTCGCCGTTGTAAGCCTCTTTGTCGCTTGCAAGATCATCTGCGATGCTTGTTCCGTAAGCTTTCAGAGCAAGAGCACTCATCAGATGCTCGAAGTGATAGTTATCTTTGTCAGAGTAGTTGAATGGCTGGATTCCTGCATCTTTTAATTTTGCGCAGGCATCAACAAGATCATCCCAGGACTCCGGAACATCTACGCCAACCTGATCAAGGTAATCTTTGTTGTAGTAGAGACAGAGCTGATAAGCGGACCACGGAATACCATAGGTTCCTTCAATGCCGTCAAACTGTGTTGTCTCCCATGCAAAATCCTGAACTCCCTCTTTCCATTCCGGATACTGTTCAAAGTATGGTGTCAGATCCAGTATATATCCTGCATCTACATACTCTCTTGTACGGCTTCCGCCATACTGAAGGAATGCGTTCGGTACATTACCGGAAGCGAAATCTGTTGTAAGCTTCTCTTCGTAATCAGACTCTGTAGAAATACTCTCATCTGTTACATGGATCTTTCCTTCGTTCTCTTTATTGAACTCATCAAGTGCTTTGTAATACCATTTAGCCTGTCCGTCTGTATCAGATCCGTTGTTAAATCTGAATGCTACTCGAAGCTCAACGTTTTCAAAATCCATATTGTCTACATCGTAGTTTGTGTCACCCTTTGCAAATACGGCGCTTCCTGTTACGCCTACTGTTGACATTGCGGTTACACCGGCGAGACACAGTGTTGCAACTTTTTTCATTCGTTTCTTCATGAATAAATCCTCCCTTAATATGATTTTTTATTATATAGTTTTCCCATTGATGTTCATAAATTGATCAATCGATGATCGCCTCAAAGATCGGCTCTTCTTCCTCAAGCTCCAGGCATACACAGTAGTTCTTTGCCCCCTGAAGCTTCTCCGGAAGCTCTACCTCTATCATCGAGTTTCCTTCACAGCACTTTAATGCGCGGCACGGAAGCTTTTCTCCTGTGCTTACCACATATGCACCCTTTAACTGATTACCGATGTTCAGCAGTTCAACTCGATATCTCGGTGCAAGTACGTGTACGTAAAGCTTATGTGGTCTCTTTGTAAATTCAATGCTCGGAATCTCATACGGATAGATACCAACATTCTTGGTTCCGTAAATTGCTTCCGCATTCTCAGTCACGTATTTACCAACCTCATTCATAACCTCGACACAAGCTTCCGGAACAGTTCCGTCTGCCATTGGCCCTACGTTCAGCAGGTAATTTCCGCCTCTGCCGACGATCTTGAGAAGAAGGTTCAGGATATCATCCGGATTCTTCCAGTTTGTATCGTATTTATTATAACCCCATGTATCATTTACAGTTGCCGGTACTTCCCAGTCACCGTCGTATGGAAGACGTGGGATAAAGTTATCACCGGTGGTCATGTAATCGCCCTTCTGGTGTCCGATACGTCCGCTGATGATGCAATCAGGCTTAATACCCTTAACCCAGTCTCTTAATTCCTGAGCTTCGTCTGCGGTCATTCCCATCGGAGTATCAAACCAGATCAGGGAAATGTTATCGTAATTCTCAAGAAGCTCTTTTAACTGCGGTTTGCATTTCTCATCGAAGTATGTACGGAATTCCGGCTTCCATTCGTTCTTGTCTTCGTAATCCTTCTTATAGGCATTGTCATCATCCCAGTCCTGAGCCTGTGAATAATAGATACCCATTGTCATGTCATATTTCTTACAAGCATCGGAAAGCTCTCTTAAGATATCTCTTCCTGCAGCCTTCACTACATTAAAATCACTGACCTTGGAATCGTACATTGCGAATCCCTCGTGATGCTTGGAAGTAAGAACGATATATTTAACACCCCACTGCTCTTTCGCTCTTTTCACAAACATGTCCGCGTCAAATTTGTCCGGATGGAACTCATCTTTCAGCTTTCTGTAATCTTCCTTGTCAATGTTGAGATTGTTCTCGATCCACTCTGCGATACGGTCTGTCTTGGTGACCTCGCCGGTCTTCGGATCTTTCCACTCTCCTGCAAGGATGGAATAAAGTCCCCAATGGATGAATAATCCGTATTTGGCATCTTTATACCACTGCTGCTTTGTGTCTGCCATAACCTTCTCCTTGTTTCGTATAGCTGATTTTCTTGTTACGTAAAACGTTTCGTTTTTTGTTAAGACTATCTT
>NZ_JBDGAB010000075.1:0-16053 GCF_040910705.1 Blautia sp. RTP21359st1_E11_RTP21359_211015 | reverse complement strand
CACCCAGAAGTACAACACTTGGGCAGACGATCTCGGCGATCATACGCATCATACGAACGATCGTATGCACCTGCTTCAGGTTACGGCAGGGAGTTCCCAGTTCCTTCCAGATATACGGAACCGCATCGATACGGATCACGTCCATTCCCTGGTTTGCAAGGAAGAGGAAGTTGTACATCATCTCATTGAAAACACGGGGATTGCCGTAGTTCAGATCCCACTGGTACGGATAAAAGGTAGTCATGACATAGTGACCGATATCCGGAAGCCAGGTAAAGTTCCCCGGAGCAGTGGTTGGGAATACCTGTGGTACGGTCTTTTCGTACTCGTCCGGGATCTCACGGTTGTTGTAGAAGAAGTAACGGCTCATATATTCGCCGTCACCCTGGCGTGCTTTTTTGGCCCACTCATGATCCTCGGAAGTGTGGTTCATAACAAAATCCATACACAGGTTCATTCCGTTTTTGTGGCATTTATCTGCAAGGGCAGCCAGATCCTTCATGGAACCAAGGTCCGGGCGGACTTTGCGGAAGTCGGCTACTGCGTAACCACCGTCGGAACGGCCCTTCGGGGTATCAAGGAACGGCATCAGATGCAGGCAGTTCACGTTGCATTCCTTAAGATATGGAAGCTTGGCAGAAACTCCCTTGATGTTGCCGGCAAAATTGTCAATATAGAGCATCATGCCAAGCATATCCTTCTGGCGGAACCAGTCCGGATTTTTTTCTCTTTCCAGGTCGCGGTTTTTGAGCGCGCGGCGGCGTGCTGTAAAATACTGGTACATCTGGTCGCAGAGCTCTGCAAACATATCGTCATTGTGATAAAGCTCTGTGTACAGCCATCGAAGCTCGTCGTGATGATGGTTTAAACGTTCCTGAAAAATTTCCTGATCTTTTTTCATGATTTCCTCCCTGAATAGATATTTATAGATGCCGGGAAACCTGTAAAATATTTCCCGGCGGTAATGGTTATCTGACATTTTTCCACAGAATTATAGCATGAAGTTTCCGGTACATGAATATACGGGTTGTTATGGAATATGGAAAAATGTTGTAAGTATTTTCAGTCTCCGGTTGTCTGTCGTCGTATCAGAACAGGAGTGATCTTTTTGTGGATCGGTTTTTGAAGCGGTGCCGGTTTTCTTTTCTTCATTTCGTTCATCTGTTCCACAAGCAGTTCCATGGTAGTCTGTGCGATCACATCAATCTGCTGTCCAACAGTAGTGATCGGAATGATGGACTCCGCAGCAATGGGTGAATTATCGAATCCGATGATCTGATATTCATCCGGCAGACAGTTATATTTCTGGAAGATCAGATTGAGAAACATATTTGCGTAAGTATCATTGGATAAAAATATGCCTTTTTTCTGACCGGAATATTTACTGTCAATATCCTGAAAGATCACACGCATCTGTTCAAAAAGCTCCTGATAGGAATCACCGGAAACATTAAGGTTCAGTTCATAAGGAACATGATATTCCCGGCATGTTTCCTCAAAGGCACGGATACGGTCATAAGCCGGAATATTCTCAGGTACATGGACATTGATGTGGATCAGTACATCACACTGATTACGTATCAGCAGAGAAGTAGCCTGCATGCCGCCCATGTAATTGTCTGTTGTAACGCTGCATATATGTTCCGCTTCACGTTCAATGGCGATCACAGGAATATTATAGGAAGCCAGTTTTTCAGAGGAAAGAGTATGGCTGAGAACAATAAGTCCTTCAATCTTATAAGCCATCAGCTCGTCCAGATACTGCATTTCTTTCTCCGGGCCGCCATCACTGACAAAAACCAGAAATTTGTAATGATAATCGGAGTAACTTCGAAGAAGCTGTGTCAGCATTTCGGAATAATAATGAAGATAAAGGTTCGGGACAATGATCCCTACAAATTCGCTTTTTCCATTGGCAAGAACCCTGGCAAGCTTGTTTTTTCTGTAGCCGAGCTCATCAAGGGCTTTTGCGATCTTTTCCTGATTTTCCAGGGTCAGAGAATCCGGATGATTGAAATATCTGGAGATCGTAGTCTTGGAAAAACCAGTGTATTCTGCAATATCGGCAAATGTTACCTGTTTTTTAGCCATAAAAAAATAGTCTCCTTTTAACAGCAGAAAGTTATGATACGGAATGCAGATGTGATCATATAAGAGAAATCTGCAGACCGTACAGGATAATTGGATTGATGTAATTAAGTATAACAATACAGACGTTAAATAGCAATAAAAAAATAACCAGTTAAGTTACCGGTAACTTTTCTTGAATAAATTAACAAAAAAGGTTGACAGAAGCTATGTCATATAGTAGTATCAAATTATAAAGTAACCGGTTACTTTACCGGTTACTAAACAAGAACGAAAGAACAAAAAAGGGAGGAAAAGAGAATGAAAAAAGGTTCTGCGAAAGCTGTTCCGGCAGGAAAAAGAACTGCTGCAGAAAAGCTTCAGTATGTGAAAAAGAACTGGCAGCTGTATGTGTTTTTTCTGCTGCCTGCACTTCTTCTGACGATCATCTTCAAATACGTGCCCATGGGTGGTGTACTGATCGCTTTTGAGGACTACAATGTCATTGATGGTGTATTTGGAAGCAAATGGGTAGGACTGGAATACTTCCGGAGATTTCTGGCATCACCGGATTTTATGAATTATCTTGTGAACACTCTGAAACTGAGTATTTACGGACTACTGTGGGGATTTCCGATTCCGATCATCCTGGCACTTCTTCTGAATCAGATCCGGAGAGCCGGGATCAGGAAAAAAATTCAGCTTCTGATCTATGCGCCGAATTTTATTTCCGTTATCGTACTCTGCGGTATGGTTCGTATGTTTCTTTCACCGGTAGGTCCGCTGAATAAACTGATCGGTTCCGATGCCAACTGGATGACTATGCCGGCAGCATTTCGTACCATTTACATAGCCAGCGGAATCTGGCAGACAGCCGGATGGGCATCCATTATGTATACTGCAGCACTTGCCAATGCAAGTAAGGATCTGGAAGAGGCAGCAGTGGTGGATGGAGCAAATATCCTGCAGCAGATCTGGTATGTACAGCTTCCGGCTATTAAAAACATCATTGTGATCCAGTTTATCCTTCAGGCCGGAAATATTATGAGCATTGGTTTTGAAAAAGCATATGCACTGCAGACAGATATGAACCTTCCTGCATCTGAGATTCTTTCTACTTATGTATACAGAATCGGTCTTCTGAATGGAGACTATGGATATTCTACAGCAGTGGGGCTGTTTAATTCAGTGATCAATGTAATTCTTTTGATCTTTGTAAACTGGGTAGTCAAGAAACTGAATGACGGAGAGGGATTATAGGAGGTGCTGTTATGGCAAAAGCAAAGAAAAAGAAATATTCGGCATCTGACAAAGCCATTTTAGGAATCGGATACGTACTTCTGGGTGCATTTGTACTTTCCATTCTGGTTCCGCTTTTATATGTTGTGATCGCATCCTTTATGGATCCGAATGTGCTGAACAGCCAGGGGATCAGCTTTGATGTGCGGAAGTGGACGATCGATGCGTACCGCAGAGTTCTTGAAAATAATATGATCTGGAGAGGCTTTGCAAACTCATTTTTTTATTCCCTGGTGTTTACCATTATTTCAGTTCTGGTAACTCTGCTGGCAGCATATCCAATGTCCAAGAAAGAATTTGTGGGAAGAAATTTCTTCAATGTTATTTTTCTCATTACCATGTTTTTCGGTGGAGGAATGATCCCGACTTTTATCCTGATCAATCAGCTGCATCTGGTAAATACAATCTGGGCAATCCTGCTTCCAGGTGCGTTTAATGTCTGGAACATGATCCTTGCCAGAACCTATTATCAGTCTATCCCCAAGGAACTCAGAGAGGCATCTGCCATTGACGGTGCCACGGAAATCGAGCATTTTTTCAAGATTATGATGCCGGTATGCAAACCGATCATCGCAGTGCTTGCACTGTGGTCCTTTGTAGGAATGTGGAACAGTTATTTTGACGCTATGATTTATTTGAATGATGCGAAACTGCAGCCATTGCAGCTGGTACTTCGTTCCATCCTTGTACAGAATACACCGCAGCCCGGAATGATCGCAGATATCCAGAGTACTGCACAGATGGCAAAGGTAGCGGAACTTCTGAAATATGCTACGATCATTGTATCAAGTTTACCGCTTCTGATCATGTATCCATTCTTCCAGAAATATTTTGACCAGGGCATTATGGTTGGTTCTGTAAAAGGCTGATGACAGGAGGTTGATAATGATGAAAAAAAGAATGAAGGCATTATTGGCAATCGGGCTTTCTGCAATTATAATGGTATGCAGTGCCGGATGTGGAAACGGAAAAGAACACATGAAAGCAGAAACAGATCCGGATATCCCGGTGGAAGATGTGTCCTTTCCTCTGAAAGAAAAAGCAGAGCTGTCTTTTATTACCAGTGCACCTGCAACATCTACACAGGAACCTAATGAAAGAACGATTTTTAAAAGACTGGAAAAGCAGACCAATGTCCACATTGACTGGACCTGTTTTGTATCGGATCAGTTTGATGACAAAAAAAATCTGGCGCTGGCACAGTTCGGAAATCTTCCGGATGGACTTTTTAACGCAGGGATGAGTGATTATGATCTTCTTCGTTATGCCAAACAGGGAATCATTATTCCGGTAGAAAATCTCATTGATAAATACATGCCGAATCTTAAGGCTGTATTTGAAAAATACCCGGAATACAGAACAATGTGTACAGCACCGGACGGACATATTTATTCTTTCCCATGGATCGAGCAGCTTGGTGCGGGGAAAGAAGCCATTCAGGCAATTGGAGATATTCCCTACATTAATAAAAAATGGCTGGATTATCTGAAGCTGGACGTTCCGACTACAACTGAGGAACTGGAACAGGTTCTGATCGCTTTCCGCGACAATGCAGATAAACTGGAAAAGAAATTCAACATTGAGGGTGGTGTGATCCCGATGTCCTTTATCATCAATAATGGTGATCAGGATCCTGCAATTCTCATCAACGGATTCGGAGAAGGATATGGTGACACCGGTGATCATTTTGCAGTGAAAGATGATGGAACCGTTATTTATACAACTGTACAGGAAGGCTATAAAGAAGGTATTCAGTGGCTCCATCAGCTGGTAGAAGAAAAGCTGGTGGATCCGGAGGCTTTTACCCAGGAATGGTCAACTTATGTTGCAAAAGGTAAGAACCACAGATATGGTCTGTGTTTCACCTGGGATATTGCAAATATTGATAACAATGAAGATTATGTAATGCTCCCGGCGCTGGCCGGTCCGGATGGTCTTGTAAATATCACAAGACAGAATAACAGTGAAACCAGTGGCTTTGACAGAGGACGCTGCGTTCTGACTACAAGCTGTCGAAATACGGCACTGGCAGCAGCATGGATCGATCAGATGTATGCACCGATCCAGTCTCCGCAGAATAACTGGGGTACTTACGGGGAAAAAGATTCATTTAATATCTTTGAGATGTCCGAGAATGCAGAAGGTGGTCAGATGCTGAAACATATGGATCTGGGAGATGCATCTCCGGTAGAGGTTCGTGAAGCACAGTCTGTAAACGGACCGTTGGCAATACTTAACGAGTATTACGATGTATATGTAACAGAGCCGGCAGATGCAAAATGGCGTCTCGACAATATGCACGAAACATATCTTAAGGATATGAACAGTAAATATGTGTATCCGAATGTATTTATGAGTATTGATGATACCAATAAGGTATCTCAGTACGACACGGATATCAAGAAGTATGCGGAACAGAAAAAAGCAGACTGGATCCTGAATGGCGGCATCGATAAAGAATGGGATTCCTATCTGAAAAAGATGGAGCAGTATGGACTGTCTGATTATCTGGCAATCAAACAGAAATATTTTGACCAGTATCAGAAGTCTCTTAGTGAGACAGAGAAATAAAAACAGAAAAAGATACCGGTCAGAAACATAAAAAAGAAAGAGAGAGCAGAGTATGAGTGAAAAACTTGAAAAAGCACGTCTTTATGAAATAGAGGAAGCAAAAAATATCCCGCAGGAAGAGAAACCGGCCTTTCATGTATCTGCACCGGTTGGCTGGATCAATGATCCCAATGGATTTTCTGTTTTTAAAGGAAAGGTACATCTTTTTTACCAGTATCATCCTTACAGCCGTGACTGGGGCCCTATGCACTGGGGCCACAGTGTGACGGAGGATATGATCAGATGGGAGCAGCTTCCTGCAGCGCTTGCACCGGATCAGGAATATGATCGAGAGGGATGCTTTTCCGGAAGTGCTATTGAAGCGGATGGAAAACAGGCTTTGATCTACACAGGAGTTACAACAGAAAAGCTGCCTGATGGAAAAGAAGAAGTCCGGCAGAATCAGTGCATTGCCTGGGGTGACGGAAAAGATTATGTAAAGGCAGAGAAAAATCCGGTAGTCACCGGGGATATGCTTCCGGAGAAATGCAGCAGAGTTGATTTCCGTGATCCGAAGGTATGGGAAGATAACGGAACATACCATATGCTCGTAGGATGCCGCAGCGAAGAAATTCCTGGACAGGTAGTTCTGTTTTCCAGTAAAGATCTGAAAGAATGGAAATTTGAAACAATTCTTGCGGAGAACTCCACAGGAGAAATCGGTGTTATGTGGGAATGCCCCGATTTCTTTCCGCTCGGGGATAAACATGTGCTGATCTGTTCTCCGCAGCATATGCGTGCAAAAGGGTATGAGTTTCATAATGGACATAATTCCCTGTATTTTACGGGAGATTATGACAGCGAAAAACATACATTTGAAAAAGACGCACCGGTAAGTCTGGACTACGGACTTGATTTTTATGCGCCGCAGACAACCCTTCTTCCAGATGGAAGAAGAGTGATGATCGCCTGGATGAAATCCTGGGATAGCTGTGTGATCAAGGAAAAGCAGAGATGGCAGGGAATGATGACTCTTCCGAGAGAGCTGGAATATCGTGACGGAAAGATCTGGCAGAAGCCGGTCCGAGAAATTGAGAATTATCGGAAAAACCGTTGCTGTTATGAGAATGTAAAAGTGGGTGAGAGCTTAAGCCTTGAAGGCGTCCGTGGCCGAATGATCGATCTGACTGTGGAACTGCAGAACGCAGATGGCATCATGGATGGAAGCAGGAACTCCGGAAATCCAAATCAGGAAGCATTGGATGTGTACAATGAGTTCCGGATCGAGCTTGCACGCAATGAAGAATATACAACGGTCTTTACCTATGATCGAAAAAGACAGATACTGGAAATCGACAGAACCTGGAGCGGGGTGCAGCGTGATGTTGTATGTACAAGAAAGCTCCAGATCACAGATGACAGACAAAATCTGAAGCTGCGTTTTATCCTGGATCGAAGCTCCATAGAGCTTTTTATCAATGATGGAAGCAAAACTGCGACTACCGTGATCCCAACACCAGTGGAAGCAGATGAGATCCTGTTCCACAGTGACGGAAATGCTGTGATCCAGGTTGAGAAATATGATATTGTGTTGTAGAAGCCTCTCAAATATTGACAATTTCTCTATTTTTGTATAACATAGGGGAAGTTGCTTACGCCGGATCAGGAGTTATTCGTATCTCCTGATCCGGCATATATTTACAGGAGAGGAACACAGGAATGTTTTATCAGTTAAAAATCACAAGAAAAGGAACGAAACCGCCGGTATGGAGACGCTGTACTGTTGCGGCTGACGTTACATTTGCAAATATGGCAGCCATGCTTGAAAAACTGGTTCAGTATCCGGCAGGCAGCCTATATGAGATTGAATTTTTTCAGAAAAAAGTACAGATCCGTGAGAACGGTGACGGAGAAGCGAAGAATAATTTCACATTATTAAATGCAGGCGAGACAGAGACTGTAGAGCTTATGGATTCCGAGAAATGGTTTACCTTCCGTCAGTATGGTGCGGATAAGGAAGCTCCGGAATACAGAGTTGATATTGAGAAGAAAGACGAGGGAACAGCAGAAGCTCCTTCTATTATAAAAGAAGTAAAGGGTGAGGATGATCCGTACTGGACAGAGGCACCGGAGCTGGGATGCACTGCAGCAGTTGAAACTGAGGCTGAAACAGCCAAAGCATCGGAAGACATTGCTGCAACAGTAGCGGCAGTAGAGGCAGCAGCCAGAGCTGCAAAAGCAGATGAGGCAGCCACAGGCAGCAGAAGAAATCCTACAGTAAAAGATTTCCTCATGTCCTATCGTAAAGAAGACCTTCTCAGCATTGCAGGTGAGCTTGGACTTCACTGCAAGGGAATGGATCAGGAAGAGATCGCCGCAAAGGTTGCCGCAGAGGTTCTTAAACCGGAGGTTATGAAAGCAAGCTTCCTCGTAGCAGACGATCAGGAGGTACTGGCTTTTGAGGCGGCTATTCAGAGAAAATGCTTCCATGTTACAGAGGATGAGTGGAATACATTAGAATGGCTGAACGATATGGGCTACCTTGTTTCCTACAGTGATGATTACGCAGAAGTTCCGGCAGAGGTTGTAGCTGTTTACGATCAGATCAATACACCGGAGTTCCAGACACTTCGCAGCCAGGTAAACTGGCTGAAGGATTGCCTTATTATGGTAAGCTATCTGTATGTATCTGCACCGGCAAAGACCGTATATGAGATGTTTAAGCAGAGAAAAGGTTTTGACATCGGATATGACAGCTTCATCGAGCTGTATCATACCATTCCGGAGAAGGCCTGTATCTGTGAGCTTGCGGAGGATCAGCTGATTCTGAAATCCGCACTGGTCAATAACATCTACAAGGATATCGAGAGACGTCAGGGTGGACGGAAATTCTATATTCCGTCTGTAGATGAGATCCTGGATTATTCCGAAAACGGGTATCCAACAAAATCTGCTTCTTACCAGAGACTGGGCAGATTCCTGCTGGATGAGATGAAGGTTTCCGATGCAGTGAAGGATCAGGTACTGTTCTTTATTTACAAAGAATGCTCCATGGATGGCAGAATGTCAGCAATCATGGAAAACCTGAACCAGAAGGGGATCCAGTTTAACGATGAGCAACTTGAGAAATTTACAAAGCTGATCATGGAGGCAAACAATAACACAAGAATGCTGGAATTCCGCGGTTACACACCGAATGAGATCTCAGGAGCAGTATGGCCGTTTGCCACAGGCAAGCCGCACACTGCAATGCCGAACAGCTTTGTGCCGACAGCAATGCCGATGCAGCCGGCATCTGCAAGAAAAATCTATCCCAACGATCCGTGTCCGTGCGGAAGCGGTAAGAAATATAAGAAGTGTTGCGGAAGAAGATAATTCTGCAGAAAATTTACCGTAATTCCGGAGCTGAAAGTTCCCATAGATCGTTGTGGAGCGACTGCGCTCATGAGTGAGCAGCGAACGCGGATGATCTGGTCCGAATTATCGTTTGATGCAGTATCTCCGGAAATACCATACAAATTAATATAAGACAGTTCGTTTGTACCATCCTGTCTATAAATAAAACCAGGGCTGAAGAAGATGTGAGAATCAGGGCAGACTCGTGGCGGGTCTGCCCTTTTTTTACTTTAACTGGATCAAGGCCGGGAATCCCGGCTTTTTTTATTTATGGAAATATCCGGGTGGTGTGACAGATCCAGAAGGAGGAAAAATTTATGTATCAGTTAAAAACAGAAGCAGATTTCGATTCGGCACACTTTCTGTCCGGTTACACCGGCAAATGTTCCAACATCCATGGCCATCGCTGGCATGTGGAGATTGAGATCGAAAGCCGGAAGCTGGAGAAAAACGGCCAGGAGCGAGGGATGCTGGTAGACTTCGGAGATCTGAAAAAGGATCTTCGGGAGCTGGCAGATTCCATGGATCACACGCTGATCTATGAAGAAAATACATTACGTCCGAAAACGCTGGAAGCACTGGATGAGGAAGGCTTTCATCTGGTGAAGGTTCCCTTTCGCCCTACAGCAGAGAATTTTTCAGAGTATTTTTTCAGAAAAATGGAAGAAAAGGGCTATCCTGTAAAAAGAGCTGTTGTTTACGAAACACCAAATAACTGTGCAGCTTACCGGAAAACGGAAGAAGAAACGGAGGCGGTATGGCTATGAGTACCTATCAGGTTGTAGAGAAATTTGTCAGCATCAACGGAGAGGGCAGACGGGCAGGAGAGCTTGCCGCTTTTATCCGGTTTAAGGGCTGCAATCTTCAGTGCAGCTATTGTGATACCAGCTGGGCAAATGAGCCGGGGTGTGAGAGTGAAAGGCTGACAAAAGAAGAGATTCTTTCCTGGATCCGCGAGGCAGGTGTAAAAAATGTGACACTTACAGGCGGGGAACCACTTTTGCGGAAAGGGATGGAGGAGCTGATCGAGGCAATCCTGGAGGATCCATCCCAGCGGGTGGAGATTGAGACCAATGGAAGCGTAGATCTGAAGCCTTATCATATATTAAAAAAACGTCCGTCCTTTACCATGGATTATAAAGCACCGGACAGCGGCATGGAAAAAGAGATGCTCCTTTCCAATCTGGAGCTTCTGGGCAGTGAGGATACGCTGAAATTCGTGGTCAGTAGCCGCAGAGATATGGAAAAAGCCCTGGAAATCCTGGAAAAGTACAGGCTGGTCGGAAAAACGGCAGTTTATTTCAGCCCTGTATTTGGCAGGATCCAGCCGGTGGAGATCGTGGATTTCCTTATGGAAAAAAAGCTCAACGATGTAAAGCTTCAGATCCAGCTTCATAAGGTGATCTGGGACCCGCAGAAACGGGGAGTATGACAGGAAAACATATCACAATATAACAAGAAATACCGCAGAAAAGGAGAACGCTATGAAAGCACTTGTACTTGCAAGCGGCGGTGTGGATTCCACCACCTGCCTGGGGCTTGCCGTAAACAAATATGGAAAAGAGAATGTAATTGCATTAACAGTAGCTTATGGACAGAAGCACACAAAAGAAATCGAGGCTGCCAGAAAAACAGCAGAATATTACGGAGTGGAGCATCTTTATCTGGATCTGGAGCCGATCTTCCGGTACAGTGACTGTTCGCTTCTGAAGCATTCAGACAGAGAGATCCCGCACGAAAGCTATGCAGAGCAGCTGAAGGAAACCGATGGCTCACCAGTGTCAACCTATGTGCCGTTCCGGAACGGATTGTTTCTTTCCTCGGCAGCAAGTATTGCGCTGTCAAAAAACTGCAGCGTGATCTATTACGGAGCACATGCGGATGATGCAGCCGGAAATGCATATCCGGACTGCAGCAGTGCGTTTCACAATGCGATCAACGAGGCGATCTATCAGGGAAGCGGCGGCCAGCTGAAGGTTGAGGCGCCTTTTGTCAGCTGCACAAAGGCAGAGGTCGTAAAAACCGGCCTGGAGCTGAATGTTCCTTATGAACTGACCTGGAGCTGTTACGAAGGCGGCGAAAAGCCCTGCGGTGTGTGTGGAACCTGTATTGACAGAGCAGAGGCATTCCGGCTCAATGGAGTGAAGGACCCGGCACTTGACAGATAGATTGGATCATAAATATCCGTTTGACCATAGAAAGGAAAAAATATGAGCAGAGAAAACCTGGAAAAAGAAGGGATCACCCTTCTCGGAAATCAGAAAGTAAAATATCCGGACAATTATGCTCCGGAGGTACTGGAAACATTTTTGAACAAGCACCCGGACAACGATTACTTTGTAAAATTTAACTGCCCGGAATTTACAAGCCTTTGTCCCATTACCGGACAGCCGGATTTCGCGACGATCACGATATCCTACGTACCCGGTGAAAAAATGGTGGAGAGCAAATCTCTGAAGCTGTATCTTTTCAGCTTCCGCAATCACGGAGATTTTCATGAGGATTGCGTGAACATCATTATGAAGGATCTGATCCGTCTCATGGATCCGAAATACATTGAGGTCTGGGGAAAATTTACGCCGAGAGGCGGCATTTCCATTGATCCATACTGCAATTACGGAAAAGCCGGAACCAGATGGGAGGAGATTGCCTGGAAACGCCTTGCAGAGCATGACATGTACCCGGAAAAGATCGATAACCGGTAGAAAAACAAAAAGTCCCTGTTTTCACTGCGAAAAGCAATGAAAGCAGGGGCTTTTTGTTTAGGTGCGCCTAGCGGCGCAGGTTTATCTTTATGACAGCCGGATGCACTCCGATTCTGTGTCAAACAGATCAGCGATCACATCGTGCACGGTTTCGATCTTATCTGCCATATAGGCCTTTGCTCCGCAGAACAGCAGGCCGTTTTCCACGTCGCCTTTTACGGCGGCGATCAGCTTGTCTGTAATGCAGTAAGGGATCTCGCCGGGGGAACATTTGGCAAGGCAGCGGTGGCAGGGACTGTGCGGGATTTTTTCACCGGCCATGACGTGCTGCATGAAGGAGTTCATAATGGCACGTCCCGGCATACCTACCGGACTTTTTACAATGGCAATGTCGTCCTTTGCGGCGTGGATCAGGGATTCTTTCAGCCGGATGTCTGCGTCACATTCTTCCGTTGGGATAAAACGGGTGGCAACCTGAACGCCGTCCACACCAAGATCAAGGACATGCTTTACATCCTCGTGCGTGGCGATGCCGCCGGCAGCTACTACAGGGATTTCCGTGCCGAATTTTGCGGCATAGCTTTTTACAGTCTGGACGATCTTTCGGATCTCATTGTCGTAGGCTTCCGGTGTATAGGAATCCAGCTCTTCCTTGTGGAAGCCCAGATGACCGCCTGCCTGGGGACCCTCGATCACCACAAGGTCTGCAGTGCGCTTGTACTTTCTTTCCCAGTATTTCAGGATGACCTTTGCAGATTTGTCCGTTGAGACGATGGGGGCGATCTTTGTTTTACTTCCGCTGACAAGAGCAGGGAGCTCTGTAGGAAGTCCTGCACCGGAGATGATCAGGTCAGCGCCGGCATGGACAGCGGCTTTTACATGAGATGCGTACTCCTTCAGCGCAACCATGATGTTGTAGCCGATGATACCGTCAGGAGAAATCCTGCGTGCTTTTTTCATCTCGGACAGGATAGCCCGCTGGTTGGCTTCTTCGGTATTCCGGTCGAAATCTTTTTCCCGGTAGCCGATCTGAGCGGTGGAAATGATTCCGATTCCGCCTTCCTTTGCAACGGTGCCTGCCAGACGGCCAAGGCTGATGCCAACGCCCATTCCACCCTGGATCAGGGGAAATCTCGTAAGTTTATCACCGATTTTAAAATTCTTCATAATGATCAGATCCTCACATTCATTTGCTTTCGCTAAATAATTTTAGTATAAAATAGTTTTATCATCAAAGTATATCATAACAGGGGAATTTGTCAATGTAAATGTCGGTGAATCAGGGAAGTCCTCTGCTTCAATTGCGAATAGCTGTTTGACCAGATTTTGTTAAAATCCACTTTGTTGACAGAACAGAAAATATCAGGCAAATTCACAGTGATATCAGCTTTATAGAAAACTGTAAAGTGAATTAGAGGAAAAGGGAGGAACAGGTATGCGAAAAAAGACGAGTACCATCATGGCCTGGCTGCTTGCGGCGTCCGTGACAGTCACATCTCTGTCAGCGGGAACCGTGACGGCCTATGCACAGGAGGAAATGCCGCTGGCGGAAGCCGGAACCGTGACAGAGAGTGCGGAAGAGGGCAATATTGAAGCTAAAGAAAAGGGTGAGCTGACAGCATTATGCTGTGTAGTTTCACCCTTTTTATGTGTGATGAAATTTTTAAACTGTAAAGCAGTAGACTGTGTCCGGAATCCCTCTGGCAAAATCAGAATTTAAACAGATTCAGACCGATCTCCTGACTGAACTCACGGCCGATCTCTCCGTCGATCACCTGGATCTGGATCTCGGCAGTAGCGCTGATGATGGCACGGTTCAGATGACCGCCGTGTACATGGCCTTCCTCGTCACCGGCTGCGATATGGAGATGAAGATAAACGTCACCGTCTTTGCGGGTAACGGTACCGGTAAGTGATACGATCTCAAACGCTCCCTGGAACTGAATAGAGTGGTATTCCTTTGTCACTGTGTTGTATACGCCTGCAGTGAAATCATTGATGGCGCCAAGGCCTGTGACCTGTGCAAGGCGGATATTCTCTTTTTTTGCAACCTTGCCGATCTCCTCCAAGATCTCTTCCTTCGGATCAAGACGAAGATAGATCGTGTTTCCAAAACGTCTGTATTCCATGATAAAAACCTCCCTTTGTGTGATATTTGCCATAAACAGAGGCGGATGTTTTTATCCGCTTGTCAATAAGTATAATACATTTTATTTTTTTACGGAAGGCCAGGGAAAGAGAATGCCGGAGTCTCATGTCTGTGCGAGAGATTTTTTTGACGTCTGCTCTTAGCATTGGAGGCAGGCGGGGATACGTTTGAGGTTTCGTTAGGGGGATGTGGTTGAGGGATGCCAGAGGAAGGAGGCATCGCTCCGGGAGTGGATGCAGTCGGGGGTGTTTTTGAGGTTTTGAGAGGTGGATGTGGTTGAGGAACGCCAGAGGAAGGAGGCATCGCTCCGGGAGTGGATGCAGTCGGGGATGTTTTTTGAGGTTTTGAGAGGTGGATGTGGTTGAGGGACGCCAGAGGAAGGAGGCATCGCTCCGGGAGTGGATGCAGTCGGGGATGTTTTTGAGGTCTTGAGAGGTGGATGTGGTTGAGGGACGCCAGAGGAAGGAGGCATCGCTCCGGGAGTGGATGTAGTTGGGGGTGTTTTTGAGGTTTTGTTAGGTGGATGTGGTTGAGGGATGCCAGAGAAAGGTGGCATCGCTCCGGGAGTGGATGCAGTCGGGGATGTTTTTGAGGTTTTGAGAGGTGGATGTGGTTGAGGGACGCCAGAGGAAGGTGGCATTGGCCCGGGAGTGGATGCAGTTGGGGATGTTTTTTGAGGTTTTGAGAGGTGGATGTGGTCGAGGGACGCCAGAGGAAGGTGGCATCGCTCCGGGAGTGGATGCAGTCGGGGATGTTTTTGAGGTTTTGAGAGGTGGATGTGGTTGAGGAACGCCAGAGGAAGGTGGCATCGCACCGGGCAGGGACTCCGTCGGGGGATACTACTAGGGCTCCGTGAGACGGCTAAAAGCATTGCGGCAGGGCCAGAACTCGCCTTCGGCTCAGACAGCAGACCCTGCCGCAATAACGCCGTCTCCCGCAGCCCAAGTAGTAATCACCCCTCCTCCGCAGCAGCCCGGCCCGATGCCACCTTCCTCTGGCTGACGCTTCCAACCGACAGGAAAAAACATGCGGGGGATGGAAACGGACTGGGCGTCCTGTCCTGAAATGTCAGACCGGTACAGAATATTCCTATAAGTATCGAAGAATACAGAAACGGGATCGGCACAGCGTATCACTATAAATATCGAAGAATCCAGGAACTAGATCGGCACAGCGTACCACCATAAGTACCGAAGAATACAGGGACCAGATCGGCACAGCGTACCACCATAAGTACCGAAGAATCCCAGAACCAGATCGCAGATCGGCACAGCATACCACCATAAGTACCGAAGAATCCAGGAACCAGATCGGCACAACGTTCCACATCCAATACCGAAGCATACAGACAAAAGTCAACAACGCAGTACATACAACAACGCAGAACTCCTTCCGTGCCCAACGGGGTGGGAGCGCGAGGGAGGGCGTTCGGGCTACGGAACTCTGAGATCGCCTTCCCTCGCACTTACCGCATTGAAAATGCGACCGGCGTAGCGCCATCCAGCGAAGAGTCTTATTATAAAAAACAACACATATAAAATAATAAACAGGAAGATAATAGCATAATGGATGAATGATAGCAGAAAAGAAATTGTCCTATAAAAATAAACTTCCAGGAAAATCTAAAAAAATTGAAATTTATGGTTGACAAGCATAACTCCCAGTGGTATTATAACTGAGCTGTCGCAAATAATTGTTTTCAAAAAACAAACAATTAAAAAGAATTTCAGAAAAATGAAATTCACAGTTGACAAAAGACAGAAGATATGATAAGGTATCCAAGTCGTCAACGAAACGACAACAAAATCTCAACTCAAAAATGTTTGAAAAAAACTTAAAAAAGTGCTTGACAAACAAAAAGAGATGAGATAAAATAAACGAGCTGTC
>NZ_JBDGAB010000074.1:0-16295 GCF_040910705.1 Blautia sp. RTP21359st1_E11_RTP21359_211015 | reverse complement strand
TCCTTAGCTCAGTCGGTAGAGCATGCGGCTGTTAACCGCAGTGTCGTTGGTTCGAGTCCAACAGGGGGAGTTTTTTTGTTTCCTGTAAATGTAAAGTTTATGGGATTTTTTTATGCTTGATCTGTGACAGGATAAGGATGTAAAAACGTGCAGATATAAATAAGATATATTTATATCTGCACGTTTATTTTTGTAACTACAAATAGAAATATTGACTGTTAGAGATAATCAATAAATTTATAAAGCTATGACAGAGAAATTCTGGCTTATCGAATGAAATTAGTCATGATCTTCTGCTCTGTCTCCGGAGCGTCGATACCGGCCTTTTTACCGGCTTCAATACATTTTAACAGCCATGCCATGTTATTGCCTAACGTACGCATGATCTGGAGGCCTTCAGCGTCTTTTCTGACGTCATCCGGGGTATTGCCGTGAACCATTGTCCAGTAGTTTCCGGACACGACAGGCATCTGATGATAGGTAAAGTATTTGATCAGAACATCCAGAGTAGCAGTAGTACCGGCACGTCTTGCGGAAGCAACAGCTGCGGCAGGCTTGTGGATCATATCCTTTCCGGCCTTGGAAGCGAATTTATCCATGAATTCGATGATCTGTCCGGAAGGAGAAGCCCAGTAAACCGGAGAACCAACAATAAGGGCGTCAGCCTCTTTCATAATGGCAGCTGCGTCAGCAACGTTTTCCTGAGAAGGATCCCCGGCCTGGAAGATTTCTGCCTCCACACCGTTCTTCTTTAAGGTTTCTGCGATCTCTGTAAGAGCTGTATAAGTGCAGCCTTCTTTGCGAGGACTGCCGTTGAGTAATAAAACTTTCATTATTGTCATCCTTTCATATGATTTTTTAAGTCATCATACTTTCAATTATATACAGAGAAAAAATAATGTCAATGTTTGAAAAAAACAGAAAAAATTTTCCCGGGTAGGGTTTGAGAAAGAAAATACAAACCCTTGGAAAGCCCATTTTATAAGGCTTTTCGGCCTGTTTTCCGGCTTTGTAAAAAAAATTGAAATTTTTCAAAAAAAAGCTTGCAATTATAAAAAAGGTATGGTATTATTTAACTCGTCGCTGAGGGAAATACAAAACAGCGAAACATAAAAAAGAAATATGGCTCCATGGTCAAGCGGTTAAGACACCGCCCTTTCACGGCGGTAACAGGGGTTCAAATCCCCTTGGAGTCACTTAAAACTAAACTGGATATTCATTGACTCGATTCAACATTTGGTGTTTAATACGCCGATGTGGCTCAATTGGCAGAGCAGCTGATTTGTAATCAGCAGGTTATCGGTTCGAGTCCGATCATCGGCTTTTTGGACCTTTAGCTCAGTTGGTTAGAGCAACCGGCTCATAACCGGTCGGTCCTGGGTTCGAGTCCCCGAAGGTCCATTTTAAAAGTTTTATATTTTGTATGGCCCAGTGGCTCAGTTGGTTAGAGCGCCGCCCTGTCACGGCGGAGGTCGAGAGTTCGAGTCTCTTCTGGGTCGTTCATATTTGGGGTCTTAGCTCAGCTGGGAGAGCATCTGCCTTACAAGCAGAGGGTCATAGGTTCGAGCCCTATAGGCCCCATTTTTGAACAAATTAATTGAATATGCGGGTATGGTGGAATAGGCAGACACAAGAGACTTAAAATCTCTCGGGGGCAACTCCGTGCCGGTTCAAGTCCGGCTACCCGCAGTATCAGTAAGATTCCTTTTTAGGGATCTTTTTTTGTATCATAAAATTTATTGATGAAAACGGGAAAATATTCCTAGCTTATTGGTAGGGATATTGACAAGGCTATTTTCCCATGATAGAATCCTGACAGTTGTAAAACAAATCGGACAGATATAAAAAATATATCCGTTGTCAGTATAAATATACATGGAAAGAATATAAGGAGAAGTCAGAAAATGCTGAATCAGTTTTCAAGAACAGAATTATTAATCGGAAAAGAAGGAATGGAAAAGCTGAAAAATTCCAGAGTCGCAGTATTCGGAATTGGCGGTGTTGGCGGATATACGGTGGAAGCACTGGTCAGAAGTGGCGTAGGTACCCTGGATCTCATTGATGATGATAAAGTATGCCTCACCAATATCAATCGCCAGATTTACGCAACAAGAAAGACCGTAGGGAAATATAAAGTTGACGTGGCCAGAGAACGTATTCTTGAAATTAATCCGGATGCAGTTGTAAATATCCACAAAACATTTTATGTGCCGGAGACAGCGGATTCCTTTGATTTTTCCCAGTATGATTATGTAGTCGATGCGATCGACACTGTAACCGGAAAGCTGATGCTCGTAGAGCAGGCAAAGGCTTCAGGAACACCGATCATCAGCTCTATGGGGGCCGGAAATAAGATGGATCCAACAGGTTTTATAGTGACAGATATTTATAAAACGTCCGTCTGTCCCCTTGCAAAGGTCATGCGCCGTGAACTGAAAAAAAGAGGAATCAAAAAACTGAAGGTGGTTTACTCACAGGAGAAGCCAATGACTCCAATTGATGATATGGCGATCAGCTGCGAGTCTCATTGCATCTGTCCTCCGGGAACAGAAAGAAAATGTACTCAGAGACGTCAGGTACCGGGAAGTAATGCCTTCGTGCCTTCCGTAGTGGGACTGATCATTGCCGGTGAGGTTGTAAAGGATCTTATTAAATAAAAATTGGATCATTCTGTGTTACTGAGAACGGAATGAACAGTAACCATTCTGTAAGAACAGATATTGCATGTATACTTATATTGTGCAATATCTGTTTTTTTGTGATAAAATATTTTTTACAGATAGTTTTGTAAATAAAAGAGAAGGACAGATAAAGTATGGGGATCGTTGAAAAATTTATAAAAGAAGGACAGCTGACAAAGGAAGAATATCCGGAACTTCTGCACTTATACCAGGATCCGGATGCGGTTCGTCTGCTTCGGGAAGAGGCTGTCCGTATACAGAAAAAATATTTTGGAAATAAAATATATACAAGAGGTCTGATAGAATTTACCAATTACTGCAGAAATGACTGCTATTACTGCGGGATCCGCCGTTCTAACAGGAATGCCAGCCGTTACCGCCTTACGAAGGAAGAAATCCTGCAGTGCTGCGAGAATGGCTATGAGCTGGGATTTCGGACATTTGTGCTCCAGGGAGGGGAAGACCCATGGTTTAATGGTGACCGGATGGTTGACATCATCCGGTCCATCAAACAGGGATATCCGGACTGTGCGATCACGCTATCCATTGGGGAGAAATCAAAAGAAAGCTATCAGAGATTTAAAGATGCCGGAGCAGACCGCTATTTACTCCGTCATGAGACGGCCAGTGAGGAACATTATCGTTATCTTCATCCGGAGAGTTTAAGTCTTGCAAACCGTAAACAGTGTCTTTATACCCTGAAGGAACTGGGATATCAGATAGGTGCCGGATTTATGGTAGGTGCGCCGGGACAGACGCTGGAGTATCTGGCGGAAGACCTTGTTTTTCTTAAAGACCTGAATCCGCATATGGTGGGGATCGGACCATTTGTCCCGCACCATGATACGAAATTTGCAGAGGAACCGGCAGGAAGTGTGGATCTGACACTGTTTCTGCTGTCTGTCATCCGGATCCTGCTTCCACAGGTACTTCTTCCGGCAACCACAGCACTGGGGACCTTGGACCCCAGAGGCAGGGAAAAGGGTTTTCAGGCGGGTGCAAATGTAGTAATGCCCAATCTTTCTCCGGTGAAGAACCGTAAACAGTATGAGCTTTATGATAACAAGATCTGTACAGGCGAGGAAGCAGCAGAGTGCAGAGGGTGCCTTACCAGACGTGTGGAGTCTGTAGGCTATGAAATCGTTACAGACCGTGGAGATTCCCCGATGACAGATTGACACGGGGTACAAAATACTTTCTTTTTTCAGCGATTTAAGGTAAAATATCAGTAAGATCAGATTGCTAAAAAATTAACAGCTGGTCAGAAATAAGCGGAATTTTCCTGCAAAGCGGAATGCAGGAAAAATGATGGAGTGCGTAAAATATGGAAAAATCAGAAAATGCTGTGCGGAGCAGACTTCTGGAAGCGGGGAAGGAAGAATTCAGAGACAGGGGATTTCTGAAGGCTTCTCTTCGTGCGATCTGCAAAAAAGCAGATGTGACTACGGGAGCGCTATATTTCTTTTTTGAAAGTAAAGCAGCTCTTTTTGAAGAAATCGTGGAAGAGACGGTAGAGGATCTGAAGCGGATCATGGGAGACTTTACGGATCAGGAAAAACAACTGCATCCGGAAGAATATGACAGGATACTTATGGAATTTATCTGGGAAAACAGGGACATCGCAAAAATCCTCATAGATGGAGCTGAAGGTACCAGATATGTGAATTTCCGTGAGGATGCCTGTACGAAAATGGAGCAGATCCTTAATGAACGTTTTCAAAAGGAATGTGGACAAGAAGTTGATCACGAGCTGGTACATATCCTGGTACAGATGAAATTTCAGGGATATTGTGAACTGCTCCGGGGAAACTGCTCCAGGGAAAAACTCCTGGAAATTTCCAGAATTCTGCAGATATGTTCCAGCCAGTGCCTTCTGGCAATTGAGGCAGAACTAAACAGAAAGCATTAAAAACCATTGCTCATTCTCCTAAAGTATGTTATGATTAACTTGGTTAGTTTTAACAAACCGAGGGAGGTGTAAATAACGTGAGATCAAATGAATCATCTGAAGATTATTTGGAAACGATCCTGATCCTTGGAAACAGGAGCTCTCTTGTAAGAGCTGTGGATATCGCGGCAGAGATGGGCTTTAAGAAACCGAGTGTCAGTGTTGCCATGAAGAATCTTCGCCAGAAAAATCTCATCACAGTAGCCGACAACGGAGATATCCGTCTGACAGAGGACGGACATAAGATTGCCGATAAGGTATATGAACGTCATCAGCTGATCTCTTCCTGGCTGATGATACTGGGAGTCCAGGAAAAAACAGCGATTCATGATGCCTGCAGGATCGAGCACATAATCAGTGAGGAGAGCTTTCAGGCATTGAAAAAGGCAGTTTATGAGCTGAGGGAGCAGCAGGCTGTGCTCCATGGAGAAACCGCGGATCAGGTTTGATCCCTGCAGCAGAAGCTATCAGGAATTGACAACTGAAAAAATAAGAATATAATGGAAATCCAGGTTATGAAATGGAGGATACCAAAAGATGAAATTACTTTTTATACGACATGGAGACCCGGATTACACAATAGATTCCCTGACCGAAAAGGGCTGGAAGGAAGCGGAATTTCTTTCTGAAAAGATCGCAGCTCTTGATGTCAGGGATTTTTATGTTTCTCCGCTTGGAAGAGCAAAGGATACCGCATCCTGCACACTGAAGAAAAACGGAAGAACAGCTACAGAATGCAAGTGGCTGAGAGAATTCGACGTAAAGATCAGAAGACCGGATCTTCATGGGGAAAAGATCATTCCCTGGGACTGGCTTCCACAGGACTGGACGAAAATCGAAAATTTCTACAGCTTTGACCGCTGGTGGGATAATGACATCCTGCGAGAGGGAAAAATGAAAGAAGAGTATGACTGGGTCACACAGAATTTTGATAAAGTTCTGGCAGAGCATGGCTATGTGCGGGAAGGACATTATTACAGAGCAGAAAAAGCCAATGAAGATACGCTTGTGTTTTTCTGCCATTTCGGTGTAAGCTGTGTACTCATCAGCTATCTTCTCAGTATCTCTCCGCTGGTGATGCTGCAGAATTTCTGTGCGGCGCCGTCATCGGTGAGCACCATTGTTACAGAGGAGAGGCGAAAAGGGATCGCGTCCTTCCGTATGAGCTCTTTTGGAGATATTTCTCATTTGTATGCGCATCAGGAGCCGCCGGCTTTTGCTGCCAGATTCTGTGAGACATATGATAACAAAGAGCAGAGACACGACTAAAAAGCGAAAGAAACGGCTGTAATATTTTGGTTTTTTCCGGAAGACCATGGTAAATAATGATCAGCAGGATTATTTTGGAAAATGATTAGACTTCGTTAATAAATTTTATAAATTTATTAGAAATTGTACAAATTTCTCTCACATTTATCCTGTATGATATAAACATCTTAAGAGAACAGAAGCTCTTAAGAAAAACTCTTTCCTTTCCCTAAAATATGTATGAAGATAAACCACCGTTCCATTGGCAAGACAGAGCCGACAGGACGGTGGTTTTGCATTGCAGAAAAAAACTGCCGAATGACAGAGGAGATAAAGATTTCCAATGTTTATCGGCAGCGTTTTTTTGTTGTTTGAGATTTATTGGATATACAGCTTCAGGCACAGCTACGGCCTACGATAGCGGTTAAAGCAGGAATATATTTCCTGGATCCTGGGCATGGCATAACCGCATGGAATATAAGAGCCTTCCGAGAAGAAGGACAATCCCTGCCTTTTCAGCTGAGTATCCAGATAAGTGATGATCTCCGGCAGAGTACGTTTTCCGTCAATGAGATGTTCGCAGGCATATTTCAGAAGCAACGCTAGGGATGCAGTTTGCTCGGAGTCGATCAGCTGCTCCACATGGCGGAGATCCACTTCGGTTTTTCCAAGAGAAAAGCCATCTTTGCCGTGAACCTTGGTTTTCAGTCTTTCCGGCTGTCCGGGACGGCTGTGGCGGGATGGAGCCACTTTGGCCCTGATCATGATGCGATGGCTTTCCGGAAGGCGGAATGTAGGGGCCTCAATGTCTGAGAGAGGATATTCCTGACAGAGCTTTTTGGTGACTGCTGTGATGTCCACCGGATGATAATTATCCATCTGGATCACAGTATCCGCAATATGGAAAAAAGCTCCGGAGCTTCCGGCAACCAGGATAGTGGAGATCCCTGCCTTTTCATAGAGATCCCGCGCACGTTCCAGAAATGGAGTGATGGGCTCCTTTTCCCGGCAGATCACCCGCTGCATGAAGGAATCACGGACCATAAAGTTGGTGGCAGAGGTATCCTCGTCAAGGAGAAAGACTTTACTTCCGGTCTCCATACTTTCCACGATACCGGCAGCCTGTGAAGTGCTGCCGCTGGCATCCTCTGTAGAAAAGCAGAGGGTGTCTTTTTTATTTGGAAGATCGTTGATAAAAAGAGAAATGTCCACATCTTTGATAAAACGGCCGTCCTCAGAGCGAAGCTTCTGAGCAGAAGGATCGGTAATGACATACTCCCGGCCATCGCCGGAAATGTGATCGTAAATTCCCAGCTCCAGTGCGTTAAGTAAGGTGGATTTGCCATGGTAGCCGCCACCTACGATCAAAGTGATGCCGCAGGGAATGCCCATGCCTGTGATGGTTCCTCTGTGGGGCAGATCCATGGAAACCCTCAGGCTTTCCGGAGAAACAAAAGGAACAGAGTTTTTCATCGGGCGTGAAGAAATGCCGCTTTCCCTGGGGAGGATAGCGCCGTCACTGACAAAGGCAGCCAGAGAACGTTTTTTCAGCTCCTGACGGATAAATGCCTGATCTTCGGCAAGGCAGATGGCTTTTCTCAGCGCTTCCGGGTCAAGATTCCGGTAAAAAAATGCCTTGTGAACACAGATCGGAAGAAAATCGAAGAGGATTTTTTCCAGTTCGGGAGAGTTGATGGTTCTGCCATTGGCCGGGAAACCGATGAAAAAACGGGCAGTGATGCCTTTTTCCGTTATTTCACAGGCGGTACGTGCAAGAACCTCCTGACCACAGTGGCTTACTGAGATCAGGCCGCTTTTTCCGGAGCCCTTTGCACGGAAGGTATAACGGTTTACCTGCTGTTCAAACTGGCGGTTCAGAAAGTCTCCCAGTGTGATGCGGGTCAGGGAATCCTTATAATATTCTGCCGGAAATCCGGTGTCTCGGTGGGAAAGCTTCACACTGATGTGAGAGGGAGAGGCAAAAGGATCCCCCTGCACGTGGTCAAGGGACAAAATATAACGGTCAAACTGGTATGCACCCCGCAGAGACTTGTATGCAGGATAGCTTTTGCGGTTGATGCTGTGAAGAAGCTCTTTTAGCTGAGCAGATGATTGCATGTTGTTTCCTCCTTTGCCCTGTTGGAGCATACAGGTAAAGTCTACGGTGAAACAGAAAGCTTTCCGTGTGTGAGATACCTGAAAATTTTGGATACAGGGCCAATTCTTAAGAACTACTATAACGAATCATAAAGATTTTGTAAAGAATGGGAATTGCGGTGGAAATTCGTAAATGTTTGACCTATAATAGTAGACAGATTGCAGATAATATGATGAGAAACGGCAGCTGCCGGAAGCTATAAAGAAAGGTGGACCACTAAAATGGAAAGAAGAAATGCGTGGCTTTCTTATAAGGAAGCAGAAGAGACAGAAATGGAGAAGCTTGCGAAGGCTTACAGAGAATTTTTGGATAAAGGAAAAACAGAACGGGAATGTGTTGCAGAAATCGTGAAGGAAGCAGAGGCTGCCGGATATGAATCTCTTGAGTCGAAGCTTGAAAAAGGCGAGAAGATCAAGGCCGGTGACAAGGTTTATGCGGTAGGGATGAAGAAGATCGTTGCTCTGTTTCATGTAGGAACGGAAGAGCTTTCCGGAGGTATGAGCATTCTCTGTGCACATATCGATTCTCCGCGACTGGATGTCAAGCAGAATCCTCTGTACGAGGATACGGATCTGGCTTATCTGGATACCCATTATTATGGTGGTGTAAAGAAATACCAGTGGGTGACACTGCCTCTTGCCATGCATGGTGTTGTTGCAAAGAAGGACGGAAGCATTGTGGAGATCAGCATTGGTGAGGATGTGGAAGATCCGGTACTTTACATCACAGATCTTCTGATCCATCTTTCCGGAAAACAGCTCCAGAAAAAGGCAGCAGAGGTTATTGAGGGTGAGATGCTGGATATCCTGATCGGCAGCAGACCTCTTGCAGAGCTTCCGGATGATTCCAAAAAGGATGCGGTAAAACAGAATGTGCTGAAGATTTTAAATGAGAAGTATGGTATTGAGGAAGAGGACTTTCTTTCAGCAGAGCTGGAGATCGTTCCGGCAGGAAAGGCAAGAGACTGTGGACTTGACCGCAGCATGATCGCAGCATATGGACAGGATGACCGTGTATGCGCTTACACATCCCTTGCGGCAATGCTGGAGATGGAGGAGACACCGAAGCGTACCGGCTGCTGTCTCCTTGTAGATAAGGAAGAGATCGGAAGCGTTGGTGCCACAGGCATGCAGTCCAGATTTTTTGAGAACAGCGTGGCAGAGCTTCTGGACGGAATGGGCTGCTATTCCGAGCTTGCATTAAGAAGAGCTCTCCGTAATTCCAGCATGCTTTCTTCCGATGTAAGTGCCGGCTATGATCCGGCCTATGGTGAGGCTTTTGAGAAAAAGAATGCAGCATATCTTGGACGCGGTATCGTTCTTAACAAGTTCACCGGAGCAAGAGGAAAATCCGGTTCCAACGATGCCAATGCAGAGTACGTTGCAAGAGTTCGCAGGATTTTTGATGATCACAATGTTGCTTTCCAGACAGCAGAGCTTGGAAAGGTTGATTTTGGCGGAGGCGGAACCATCGCTTATATTGCGGCGCTTTACGGAATGGAGGTTATCGACAGTGGCGTGGCAGTGCTGAGTATGCATGCTCCGTGGGAGGTTACCAGCAAGGCAGATGTATATGAGGCATACAAGGCATATAAGGCGTTTTTACTTGATGCATAAACAGATGTATAAATGTGTGTCAGTTCTGAAGACATTCAGGTAATCTTTTCGTTACAGATCAATGAGCGGGGTTTTCCCGGAAATGACAGAGCAGTCTGCCTGCTGCTGTTTTGGCTTGGAGCGTTCCGACGAGAAACAGCAGTATCCCCTGCAGACTTCGCTCTGTATTTTTAACCTGATCAGGGAAGCTCTCTGTTTCAATGGCGAAAAGCAATAAGCAGAGGAGGGGCTTGCCTGGGACTGATTTACTTTACAAGGAGTAATTTTATTATGGAAGATGCATTGGTACGGGTAGTAGATCTGTGCAAGGTTTACAATCCCGGAGAAAATGAGGTGCGGGCGCTGGATCATGTGGACCTGGAGATCCATAAGGGTGAATTTGTGGCTATTATCGGACAGTCCGGTTCCGGAAAATCCACCTTTATGAACATGCTGGGCTGTCTGGATGTCCCCACCTCCGGGAAATATTATCTGAATGGAACAGATGTATCCACAATGAAGGATAATGATCTCTCGGTGGTACGAAATAAGGAGATTGGTTTTATCTTTCAGGGCTTTAATCTGATCGCAAATCTTACGGCTCTGGAAAACGTGGAGCTTCCTCTGATCTATCGTGGGATCGACCGGAAAACAAGAAGAAAGCTTGCTGTGGAATCTCTTAAAAAAGTCGGACTTGAGAAACGTATGGACCATAAGCCAAACGAAATGTCAGGGGGACAGCAGCAGCGTGTGGCTATTGCCAGAGCTATCGCAGCCAGGCCGCCGGTGATCCTGGCAGATGAACCAACGGGAAATCTGGACTCTGCATCCAGCAGGGAAATTATGGAAATCCTGAAGGGAATGCACAGATCAGGAGAAACCTTGATCCTGATCACTCATGATAATGGGATTGCGGCTCAGGCCAGACGTGTGGTTCGGATCATGGATGGAAAAATTGAATCAGATACGATCAATGAGGAATTTGTCGAGGAGGCTTAAGAATGAAAAAAGGGAAAAAGATTGTGATTGGTGTGGCAGCAGTAGCTGTTGTGGCAGGCGGTATTTATGCGGCATCAGGTGCAGGCCGCGGAGGATCACAGATTCCGCAGGTTGCGGTTACCAAAGCGGAGACAGGAGATGTGGAGGAGATCGTAGATGCAACCGGAACCGTTGTCAGTGATGAGCAGAAGACCTTTTATTCTCCTGTGAACGCACAGATCAAAAGCGTATCCTTCGCAGAAGGCGATACGGTTTCAAAGGGAACGAAGCTGATAGAGTTTGAAGTGAAGGATCTGGAGAGGGATAATCAGAAAGCAGAGCTGAATGTACAGTCCGGACAGTATGATTACAAAAATTCCATCAATAAATCCAATGAGGCCCGGCAGAAGCAGGACAGCGCAAAAGCAAAGGTTTCCAGTCTGGAACAGCAGGTAAGGGAGCAGCAGAATTATCTGGCTTCCCTGAGATCACAGCTGGCGTCTGTACAGGCTCAGGCTGCGGCAGATGCGCAGGCACAGGCCCAGGCGGAGACCCAGGCAAAGGCAGAGGCCCAGGCTGCCAGGGATGCAGAGACTCAGAGAGCGTATTCAGAAGCGCTGACTACATATCAGAATGAGACACTTCCGCAGTACCAGCAGGAGCTGGGACAGCTGAATTCCGATTATGTAACGGCACAGAATGCTTATAATCAGGCAGATACCAGTTATCAGATGGCTTTTGCACAGTGGCAGGCAGAGCAGAGCGATGAGAATGCCCAGGCGCTGGATGAAGCGGAAGCAGCAAGAAGTCAGGCAGAGATCACCTGCCAGGAAGCAAAGGAAGCTTATGAGGATAAGAAGGCCAGCCAGCCAAAAATGCCGGAGTATTCTGATTACAGCAGTAGTGCGGCCGGTGATTTTGTTACCGATGGAGCTTCAGAGGAAACACCGGGGCTGACAGATCAGGCATCTGCGGATGCTTCTTCTGCAGGAAGTACAGTGGATACTTCTGCCATTGAGAATGCAATCGAACAGGCAACCTCTGATCTGGCGGATCTGCAGTCGGACCTTGCTTCCCAGAAATCCATTGCAGAGGCGGATTC
Source organism: Blautia sp. RTP21359st1_E11_RTP21359_211015 (assembly GCF_040910705.1). NCBI lineage: Bacteria > Bacillati > Bacillota > Clostridia > Lachnospirales > Lachnospiraceae > Blautia > Blautia sp. RTP21359st1_E11_RTP21359_211015. The sequence goes on along the minus strand of NZ_JBDGAB010000074.1, from coordinate 4,585 downwards.
TGCCAGCCTTACAGAAGAAGAGAAAGAAAAAATGCGTGTCAGCAACAATCTTACTGAGCTGGATGCAAAATCTGCGAAAGAGCTGGTAGAAGAAGGAAAGAAAGGCATTTCGGCGGATTTTAACGGCGTCATTTCCAAATCAGCAGTCCAGCAGGGCGCAGCGGCAACACAGGGAATGGAGCTTTTTACCCTGCAGAATACAGATAAGGTCAGCGTTGATATCAATGTGTCTAAGTATGACTACGATAAGGTAAAGGAAGGCCAGAATGCGGACATTACCATCGGCGACAGGAAATATACCGGCAAGGTGACTAAGATCAGTCACATTGCGACAACCAACGAAAAGGGCTCCACACTGATCTCTGCCACAGTGAGCATCGACAAGCCGGACAAGGATATTTTTCTGGGAGTAGATGCGAAGGTAAAGATCTATGCAGAAAAGGCAGAGGATGTGGTAACGCTTCCGGCAGGCGTGGTAAATATCGGCAAGGATGGTTCCTTCTGTTATGTGCTGAAGGATGGTGTGATCACGAAGCAGGATATCACAACAGGAATCAGTTCCGAGGATTCTGTTGAGATCACAGATGGCATTAAAGCCGGAGATGAGGTCATCGAGGATCTGGGCTCCCTGGAAGAGGGAATGAAGGCAGAGGCAGCAGCGGCAGACAGTGACAGTGCAGCAGAGACAGGGGAGACTGCCGATGAGTAATATTTATGAATATATCAAAATGGCGATCCATAACATCATGGCTAATAAGGGAAGATCCTTTCTCACCATGTTAGGGATCATTATCGGTATTGCATCCGTGATCGCCATTGTGTCCATCGGTGAGGGAACCAAGAATCAGATGAACAGTGAGATCAATGATATCGGTGGCGGCCAGATCGCTGTTTATTGCAGTGATGATGCCATAGCAGACCAGGTCTGGATCGAGTCGGAGGATATTGATGCAGTCCGGGAGCTGGATGGCGTGGAAGGTGTTAATGTTTCAGATTCCTATACAGGCGAGACTGTAACCGGAAAGGGTGATTTTAATCTTACAGTGACCGGGGAGGCCCAGGATGCCAAGCTGGTGGACAATGCTTCTGTGAAGTACGGAAGCTATTTCGGGCAGAAGGAGATCGAAGAGGGAAAAAACGTCTGCGTGATCTCCGATGCCGATGCGAAGAGGCTTTTCGGAACGGATGATGTAGTGGGAATGACACTGGACATTACCTGCTATGATCTGACCAAGACATTCCGCATCTGCGGAGTCACCACACAGAAAGAGAACGGAACCTTTGTCAGCTATACTTACGATGGAATGCCGGTGACCATAAATGTGCCTTATACGGCCATGGACGACTTTACCGGAAGCAGCGGAGAATTTTATCAGATCATAGTTCAGGCGGATAAGAGTCTGGATTCCCAGGCGGTCGCAGATAAGATCATAAATCTTCTTGAGAGACGTCACCAGTGTGCCGGAGATGAATATTTCCAGGTACAGAGCTTCCAGGATGTCATGAAATCCATGAACCAGATGCTTGGCATGGTCACAGCGTTTATCTCTTTTGTTGCAGGAATTTCCCTTCTGGTAGGTGGTATCGGTGTTATGAACATCATGCTGGTGTCCGTCACAGAGCGTACCAGGGAGATCGGTATCCGGAAATCCCTTGGAGCAAAAACCTCGTCTATTATGTTACAGTTTCTTGCTGAGGCGGCGATCCTGACGATCATAGGCGGGCTGATCGGTATTGTGCTGGGGATTGCAGGCGGCTATGTGATCTGTGTGGTGATCAGCAGCAGTATGGGAATGACCATCACACCTGGGATCAGTGCGGGAACCATCCTGGCGGCTACGCTGTTCTCCTGTGCAGTAGGTGTGTTTTTCGGAATCTATCCGGCGAAAAAGGCAGCGAAACTGAGCCCGATCGAGGCACTTAGGCGGAATTAAAAAACTGTTGCTTTTGCATCAAAAATAGCAATAAAAAATATTTTTAAAAAAAATCAAAAAAAGTTTCAAAAAACCCTTGACATTTTATAGGTCTTAGAGTATCATACATATTGTTGCAGCGGTGATACGAAATATCACAAAGGAAAAGCAACAAAGATGTGCGTTTAGCTCAGCTGGATAGAGCGTTTGGCTACGGACCAAAAGGTCGGGGGTTCGAATCCTCTAACGCACGTATAAAGCCTCTGGAATTGTTCCGGAGGCTTTTATTTTGTGTTTCGGAAACAGGCGAAAAATTGTATTGACACTGGTAGTGGGCCAGAGTAGAATAAAAAAACAGAAAAGAAAAATTTTTGTAAAGCTGTTTGTCTGATACAAGCAGCTTTTTTCACAGGAAAAAGTAAACAACGATGAAAGCACAAAACACCTGAAATAGAGGTGAACCTATCAGGAGGAAAAAACAATGCCAGGATATCTGATCAAAGATACAACAAAAGAGGAACGTAAACAGATCGTGGAGGAATCCCTGGGAAATATTTCCGCGAACTGTGATGGCTGTATGGCGAGGCTTGCGGATATGTATCAGGATTATATTGACGGAAAGAAAGAAATCCGTGAGATCAATATGGAGTTCAATGCCAGGTATGTCCGTGGAGATATGGATAAAGAAGAAAAACGAAGCTGCCCGATGTAGCGAACGGAGATTAACAGAAGCATGGATCAAAATGAAGTAAAATATGATAAGCTGCTGAAGATCAAAACCACCGGTCGTGACGATTCCAGATCGGATCAGTACTGTTATCCATATGAACCAACGCCGTACTGTGTACTGGAACGGCTGGCGTATTGTGGATATCTGGGGAAAAAGAATCATCTGATCGACTATGGATGTGGAAAAGGCAGAGTGGATTTTTTTCTGGCGTGGCAGGTCAGATGCCGGACTACAGGCGTGGAGTACGATGAACGTATGACAAAAGCCGCAGAAGAAAACAGGCAGCGGGCTGTTTCCGGGACAAAAACATCATTTATACTGGAGAATGCAGCCCTTTTTCAGGTGCCGGAGTCTGCAGACAGATTTTATTTTTTTAATCCCTTTTCTGTGGAAATACTGAGAAGCGTCATCGGACGCATCCGGGAATCCTGGTATGAAAAAACAAGAAAAATGCTACTCTTTTTCTATTATCCATCTGACGAATATATTTCATATCTGATGACCGTAGCGGAATTGGAATTCCTGGACGAGATCGACTGTCAGGATCTTTTCGACGGAAAAAATCCCAGGGAGAGGATATTGGTATTTCAGATGGGAGAGGAGTAAAAACAACATGATAAAATTGATCGCAACAGACGTAGACGGAACTCTTGTAAAAGACGGGACCATGACTATCAATCCGGAATATATGACAGTGATCCGGAAGCTGACTGAGCTGGGAATCACCTTTGTGGTGTGTTCCGGGCGGCAGTATGACAGTGAGAGGAAGCTGTTTGAGCCGGTGAAGGATCTGGTGTATTTTGTGTCAGATGGCGGTACGGTGATCCGGAAGAATGATAAGATCCTGAAGGTACATACACTTCCGGATGAGGTTTGGAAACGCATGCATCATATGGTGAAAGAAAAAATGCCGGAATGTGACTGCTTTATTGCCACACCGGAATGCTGCTATGCGGAGAATGAGAATGGAAGGATGTTCCGGTGGCTGCGGGATTCCTATGGCTATGATATGAGAAAAGTGGATGATCTTTCTTCTCTTCAGGGAAAACAGGTGCTGAAATTCTCTGTCTATCACCCGGAACGGTGCGAGGAGCTTTGTGCACCGTATTTTACACCGGCATGGAGGGATAAGGTAACACTGGCGGCTGCCGGAAAAGAATGGATGGACAGTACTCCGCCGGAGGGCGAAAAAAGTACAGCTGTCGAATTTATCCAGCAACAGTTAGGAATTTCTCCGGAGGAAACCTGTACATTCGGAGATAACCTCAACGATATTGCCATGCTCCAGAAAGCGGGAATGAGCTATGCAGTAGCCAATGCCAGAGCGGAAGTGCAGACAGCAGCCATGGAAGTGTGTCCCTCTTATAGTGAAGATGGAGTCCTACAGATCCTGAAAGGGATTGTTTCTGAAAGCGGAAAACAATAAAGATACATAAAATATGTGCTTTCGGTAAAGAAAAGTCACCGGCCAGGGGTTGACTTTTAAAAACAATTCTGTTAAATTGAAAAAAATTGAAAATTTTAATTCCATGAGGGAGTAGTTCGCACGTAAGTGTGATTTGTCAACAGACCCGGTTTTTTCTGAAAAACCTGGCAAATCTTAAAGAATGAGACTCATGTATGCTTTGTTATATTTTATTGCAGCAGGGCATACATGGGTCTTTTTTATGTAACAAAAGAATGCCGGAAAGAATTTTTTCAGCAGGGCGGGCGACAATGAATCTCCGGGTTATGGGAAATAAAAAAAGAAAGTGAGAAGAAAAATGGAAAATCTGGTAAACAGTTCACCGCTGATCCTTGTGTTAGTTTTTCTTGTGATCGGCTTTGTGTTCCTGATGAAGGGTGCGGATTTCTTTGTAGAAGGAAGCTCCAGTATTGCAAAAAGGCTGAAGGTGCCGCCGATCATCATCGGTCTTACTATTGTGGCAATGGGAACATCTCT
>NZ_JBDGAB010000073.1:0-16351 GCF_040910705.1 Blautia sp. RTP21359st1_E11_RTP21359_211015 | reverse complement strand
CTCCTGGTCTTCCTTCCACATTTCCTCTGCTACCGGCTTCCAGTTTTCAGCATACCGGTCACATTTCGCACAGAGATGCTCTGCACTCTCCGGTGACTGAAGATCTGTGGAATGTGCTCCGGATTTTTCTACCATTTCTCTCAGCTTCTGCGGATTTTCAAGCATCGGGCATGGACGGTACATATTGTCATTAAACGGCTGTCCGTCATGATATGCCATCATCATCGGAGACTGCAGTGCTTCCAGAAGTGTTTTCTCGCGGATATTGGAATCAGAATAATGGATAAACACACATGGATCGATATCGCCGTTTGCATTGATATGCAGATAGCGACGGCCGCCTGCAATACATCCTCCCACAAACTCTGCATCATTCTGGAAATCCATGGCAAACAACGGCTTTGTTGCACGGTATTTACGGATACGCTCATAGGTTTCTCTTCTCTGTGCAGGAGTAGGAAGCAGCTCCGGTGCTGCATCATTTCCAACCGGCATATAATGGAAATACCAGATAAAGTACGCTCCAAGATCGATCAGGCTGTCGTAAAATGCCTCTGATGTGATAGACTCGAAATTTGCACTCGTATAACATGCAGAGATACCAAATACAAGCTTCTTCTCTCTGAGAAGATTGATGGCCTTGATAACCTTCTGGTATACACCATTTCCTCTTCTGCCATCTGTTGCAGTCTCAAATCCTTCCAGTGAAATTGCAGGAACAAAGTTTCCTACCCGAAGCATATCATTTGCAAAATCCTCATCGATCAGTGTTGCATTTGTGAAGGAAAGGAAGATACAGTCATTATGTTTCTCGCAAAGACGGATCAGATCCTTTTTTCTTACAAGTGGCTCTCCGCCTGTGTAAATATACATATAAACGCCAAGCTCCTTACCCTGGCGGATGATGTCATCGATCTCATCGTAGGTGAGGTTCAGCTTGTTTCCATACTCTGCTGCCCAGCATCCTGTACAGTGCAGGTTACATGCACTTGTTGGGTCAAGAAGGATTGCCCACGGGATATTACAGCCATATTTCTCACGGCATTCATCCTGTTTCTTCCAGCCTGCAAGATTTGCATTGATAAAGAAGTTTGCAACCAGAGTTTTCATAACATGCGGATCAATATCAGTTACCAATCTATGAATAAACGGATAATACGGATGTTCCGGATTAGAAATGGCTGCGCGGATCATTGCTCTCTGTGTAGGAAATCCACCACCGGAAAATTTATCTGCCCAGTCCATGATCTTGATAAAATTCTTATCCGGATCTTTATAAACATAATTGAATGCCTGTTCAAGTCCGAATTTCTTAAGTGTGTTCATTGCGCTCATACTATCTCTCCTTATTTCTCTCAATGTAAATATGCAATCTAGCTAAACGGACATCTTCATTCCGTCACACTGCATTTCGAGTACCAAAGCTTTCTTACTATCTTTGCCTGACTCATGGTGTTACTGTACGTTTTTTCCATTTGAATAACAATAGACAATATAATTGGCATGACCAAAAACTAGGCAAATCTGTTAAAATGCCTAAATATTATTGGCATTTATTCTAAATAACATTAGTTATTTTTGTGCATACTTACTTCACGATGTTTATCCATATAAAAAACACCCTGGCAAAGGCAGAAATATCTTCCGCCCTGCTTCGGGTGTTTTTGATTTATCTTATTACTTTACTACGATATTGATGATCTTCTTCGGTACGTAAATCTCTTTGATGATATTTCCGGAAATCTTATCTGCAACTGCCTTCTTTCCTTCGGCAATCGCATCTTCTTTGGAGATTTCTGCCGGAATACTGATAACAGCCTTGGTCTTGCCGTTGATCTGAACCGGAACCTCGATCTCATCATCCTTCATAAGCTCCTCATCGTGAGCCGGCCACTGTGCATGGAAAACGGAATCCTCATGACCAAGCTTCTCCCAGATCTCCTCTGCAATATGAGGAACAAATGGCGCAAGAAGAATGGTAACTGTCTCGATGGTTTCTTTGTCAACAGCGCCGTCGTTCTGCTTTGCGATAGCGATCAGCTTGTTTGTGTATTCCATAAATCCGGATACTACCGTATTCAAGCTGAAGGCCTCAAGTCTGCTGGTGATATCGTATACCATCTTATGACGGGTCTTCTCCATCTCTTTGGTCGCCGGGATATCTTTCTCAATGCTGTCAAGAGCCAGATTCCAGAAACGTTTCAGGAATCTGGATACACCATCGATTCCTCTGTCATCCCATTCTGCATCCAGTTCCGGCGGTCCTACGAACAGCTCATACATACGTAAGGAATCACATCCGTAATCATTTACAAGATCATCCGGTGAAATAACATTTCCTTTGGATTTACTCATCTTGATTCCGTTTTTACCTGTGATCATACCCTGGTTGAACAGCTTGACAAACGGCTCATCGAAATCAATAGCTCCGATATCATACAGGAACTTGGTGTAGAATCTGGAGTACAGAAGATGAAGAACAGCATGCTCTACACCACCGATATACATATCTACCGGCAGATATTTATCAGCTTTCTCTTTGGAAACCAGTTCTTTATTATTCTTATTATCTACATAACGGAGGAAATACCAGGAAGATCCTGCCCACTGAGGCATGGTGTTTGTCTCACGTTTTGCAGGAGCACCACAGCATGGGCATGTGGTATTTACCCACTCGTCAATAGCTGCAAGCGGTGACTCTCCGGTTCCTGTCGGCTGGTAGCTTTCTACCTCCGGAAGTCTTAACGGAAGCTGATCCTCCGGTACCGGTACCGCACCGCATTTCGGGCAGTGTACGATCGGGATCGGCTCACCCCAGTAACGCTGACGGGAAAATACCCAGTCTCTCAGTTTGTAGTTGACAGTCTTACGTCCGATACCCAGCTTCTCGATGATATGCGGTGCTTCCTTCTTCAGTACGGAAGATTCCATTCCGTTCCACTCACCGGAGTTGATCATGGTTCCGGAAGCCTCTGTGTAAGCTTCTGTCATATTCTGAATTTCTTTACCATCTTTTGCGATAACCTGGATAATCGGAATATCGAATTTCTTTGCGAACTCAAAGTCACGGTCATCATGAGCAGGTACACACATGATAGCACCTGTACCATAATCAGCAAGTACATAGTCAGAAAGCCAGATTGGAAGCTTCTCGCCGTTCAGCGGATTGATCGCATAAGTACCTGTGAACACACCGGTCTTCTCTTTATCCTGAAGACGGTCTACATTGGATTTCATGGAAGCATCAAAGATATATTTCTCTACAGCCTCTCTTGTCTCGTCTGTTGCAAGAGATTTTGCAAGAGCATGCTCCGGTGCAAGTACCATGAATGTTGCTCCATGAAGAGTATCCGGTCTTGTTGTATAGACCGTGATCTTCTCTTCTCTTCCCTCAACCGGGAAATCGACCTCTGCGCCGTAGGATTTGCCGATCCAGTCTGTCTGCATCTTTTTAACCTTCTCCGGCCAGTCCAGTTTATCCAGATCACTTAAAAGTCTGTCTGCATATTTTGTGATGCGGAGCATCCACTGACGGAGGTTCTTTTTGGTAACCGGAGTGCCACAACGCTCGCAGCATCCGTTTACAACCTCTTCATTTGCAAGACCTGTCTTACAGGAAGGGCACCAGTTGATCGGGAACTCCTTCTCATATGCAAGCCCCTCTTTGAACATTTTTACAAAGATCCACTGTGTCCATTTATAGAATTCCGGATCTGTTGTGTTAACCTCCATATCCCAGTCATAGATCGCTGCGATATCGTTGATCTGACGTTTGATATTTTTAATGTTTGCTGCTGTAGATACTGCCGGATGAACACCCATCTTGATGGCATAGTTCTCAGCCGGGAGACCAAAAGCGTCCCATCCCATCGGATGGATCAGGTAATAACCCTGGAGCATTTTATAGCGGCTCCATACATCAGAGATCACATAGCCTCTCCAGTGTCCTACATGAAGACCGTTTCCGGACGGATACGGGAACATATCCAGACAGTAGTATTTCGGTTTCTTGCCATCATTGACATTTACCGGCTTTTTCTCCCAGTTTGTGCGCCATTTCGCTTCGATGGCTCTATGGTTATAAGGTGCAGCCATTTTTTTATTCCTCCTGACAAATTACTCAGTATTAATACTTTAATGCTTTCACACACTGCTATTAATTTTAACTACTTATGATGTATTTGTCAAACAAAAATCCAAAAACAGCCCTTTTCCATCAAAATATACATGAACCTGCAATCCTGGCCTGGTTTAGTTGACGCTTCTTTTTTCACATGATATAATTTCCTGCATGTATTTTCCTATATTATACATACCATACATATTTATCTTAGGAGGGAACACATAAATGAAATCTTTTTATTCCTGGTACCGGAAGCATATTACCGGTGCGATCTTTACAGGACTGATCCTGGGTATCCTCACAGGACTTTTCCTGGCCGGACGGTTTGAACCTGTCCTCACTGTGACCAGTCTGATCGGAAGTATCTACATGAACGCCCTGAACATGATGATCTTTCCCATGGTCTTCTGTTCCATTGTCATTGGAATCTGTTCCATCGGAAACGCACGTACTACCGGCAAGATCACTGCAGCATCCATGATCTATTTTCTCTGCACAACGGCACTTGCCAGCCTGTGCGGACTGATCATCCCGAGACTGATCCATCTCGGAAAGGGAGTCAAATTTGAGATGGCAACAGCCGATATCCAGGCTACAGAAATGAGCAGTATCCTTGACACCCTGAAAAACCTGATCCCTTCCAACCCAATCGCCGCATTTGCTGACGGAAACATGCTCCAGGTTCTGGTGTTTGCCCTGATCATCGGTTTCACACTGATCGCAGTCGGTGAAAAAGGAACTCCATTCCTGAATCTGATTGATTCCATCAATGAAGTATGCCTGAAGATCATCACAACCATCATGTACTTTACACCCATCGGTGTTTTCTGTACCATCGTACCGGTTGTGGAAGCCAACGGAACTGAAACGATCATTTCCCTTGCAACACAGCTTGTCATTCTGTATGTGGCATTCTTTGGCTTCGCTATTGTAGTGTACGGTCTCTCTGTAAAGCTGATCGGCAAACAGAGTCCGCTGAAATTCCTGAAAGCGATCCTGCCAGCAGCACTGAACGCCTTCGGAACCTGCTCAAGCTCCGCAACCATTCCATTAAGCAAGCAGTGTATGGAAGAAGAAATGGGCGTATCCAACCAGATCACCAGCATCGCCATTCCTCTTGGTGCTACCGTTAATATGGATGCTGTATCTATCCTGATGTCCTTTATGATCATGTTCTTTGCAAACGCCTGCGGGATCCATGTAAGTATTCCTCTTATGATCATTATCCTTCTTGCAAACGTACTGCTTTCCGTTGGTACTCCAGGTGTTCCCGGTGGTGCTATCGCATCTTTCGCAGCACTGGCAACTATGGCCGGACTTCCTGCCGGAGTTCTTGGTGTTTATATCAGCATCAATACCCTCTGTGATATGGGCGCCACCTGTGTCAATGTTATCGGTGACATGGCATGCTGCTCTGTACTGAAAAATGTTATCCAGATTGAGGAAGAAGCATAAACAAATCTTTTTGAAGTGTTATTTAAACAGAATGCGAATTACTTTACATAAAATATTTTATGTAAAGCAGCAGTAGCAAAAGCCGTAAGATATATGTTTAAGAAACTTTCACATATACTTACGGCTTTTCTGTTTATCAACTGTTCACATCCTGCATTCTTTATACTGTTTAACGTAAATGATGTAACACAGAAATTTATATTTCATTTTGCTGACTTTATTTTTTCAGAACACGGTAATTTTCTTCTCTGTCGTAATCCTTATGGACCCCATCGTCCTCATATAAGGTATACTCCGCACCTTCATATCCGAGAAGCTGCATATTTTTTGTATCCAGAGCTGCCACACATTCCGCTGCTTCTGCAACCGGAATACATTTTCCCTTCCGGATAAACAACGGAATCTCATTCAGTGCCACCTCTACATAATGAACACCCTTTTCAAGGATCTCCTCTGCAATGGTTCCATCCGGAAGGAATTTCACAAACTTCATCTCCTCCGGAAGATATACATAACGGCCTCTTGCGTTCTGTTCATAAACCGGAGCGATCATGATCTCATTTCCAAGGAGCAGCTGGTCTTCCACATGTACAGCAATCTTATCCTCCGGATAAACAAAGCCCAACGGCCGGAAATACATATCATCGTTCAGAGCCGCCTTCATATATTCACTGTAAAGATATGGAATAAGACGATATCTTACACCGATCACATGACGGAAATCTTCCACATTTTCAAACTGGTAGCATTCCTGCTCTCTGGTACCGATCGCTGTATGATCACGCATCAGCGGTGTGAATACTCCAAGTGCCAGGAAACGAAGCAGCAGTTCTCTTGTTGTATCAGCGCCAAATCCACCCAGATCTGCTCCTGCATACAGGAAACCACACATATTCAGAGAGGGCATCATCTTCAGGTTCAAAAGGATATGAGCCCACCAGGATTTATTATCGCCGGTCCAGATCCCACCATAACGATGCATACCAATATAGGATGATCTGGAGAACATCAGAAAACGTTTTTCCGGATCGATCCGCTCAAAAGCCTCCCCTGCTGCTCGGGTCATATTGTAGCCAAACAGGTTATGGACTTTGTCATGGCGGATCTTTCTGCCATCCACATTATGGTAAAATCTCCGATAATCTTCCGGATTGTTTGCAACATTGCGAAGTGCACTCTGCATCTTCCAGATATGGATCTTTCCTTCCGTATCTTTTGCAAATTCTCCTGCAAGCTCTTTGACCTCTTTCATTCCCTCTGTGGAATAGAAGATCGCCGGCTCATTCATATCGTTCCAGAAACCGTCGATTCCCTTCTCGATCAGGAAACGGTATTTGTCACCGAACCATTTTCTGGCATCTTTGTTCAATACATCCGGAAAATGAGTATCCCCCGGCCATACAGCAGCTACAAAATCACTGCCGTCCTCTCTCTGGCAGAAGTAGCGGTTTTTGACACCCTCCTCATAAACATCGTATCCCGGCTCTACCTTGACGCCGGCATCGATGATCGGAATCAGACGGATATCCTGATCCTTCAGTTCCTTTACGAATTCCGGAAAATCCTGAAAATTCTCTTCACTTAATGTAAAGTCCTTATAAGACTGCATATAATCAATATCCATATAGATCATATCAATAGGAATATGATTTTCACGATATCCAGCTGCAACCTTCCGGAAATCCTCTTTTGTAGTATAGCCCCATCTGCTCTGGCCAAATCCAAAGGCAAATTTCGGCGGGATATAGCTTCTTCCGATCACATGACGGAACTGCTTTACAATATCATAGGGACTCTCCCCTTCGATCACATAAAGCTTCAGGTCTGCATTTTCGCAGGTTACCTTCATGGTATCCATTCTGGTATAGCCAATGTCAAAGGTGATCGCTGCCGGATAGTCAAAAAACATTCCAAAGGTTTCTTTTCCGGACACAATGATAAGATTATGTGCACCGTACAGGGAATGTTTATCCTCTGTATGCTCCGGATCATCGGTACAGTTACTGGTGTAAATGAATCCTCTCTTGTTGATACCGCGGTTGGATTCTCCCAATCCGTAGACGATATCATCTTCATCCATGATATAAGTAAAAGAAAATCCATCTTCTGCACAGATTTCTCCATATCCTGGCTTTCCTTCTGCTGTCTCAATGTTTTCTGTCAGTGCCTCAGTCTCAAAGGGCTCTCCATATACATATTTTTTTATCATTTTTCCCTCTCCTGTTACAGATTTCTGTAAAGAACAAATGCCTCATAAGGTTTCAGGACCACTTTCTTTCCAAAATCCTTTCTTCCAAGATTTGTGATCAGACATTCTGCATTTTTCTGAAATTCTTCCGGAATTTCCATTTCTGCCACATGCTCACTGAAATTGCAGACTGTGAGAAGCTTCTCTCCCTCAAGGGTTCTGGTATATGCAAAAATCTGATCATGATCTCTGTAAAGTGCCTCAAAAGTGCCGTAAACGATCACCGGTTTTTCTTTTCTTAAACGGATCAGCTTCTGATAATAATGGAAAATAGAATTAGGATCTGAAAGCTGCTGCTTCGCATTGATCTCCTTATAATTGGAGTTTACCCTGATCCATGGCGTTCCCTCCGTAAAGCCGGCCTGATGAGAATCCTCCCACTGCATTGGTGTTCTGGCATTGTCACGTCCTCTCAGCATCAGGCACTTCATCATATATTCCGGTGTATAAATACCTGCTTCTGTATATTCATGGAAATACTGAATACTCTCGATATCACGATAATCCTTAAGCTCTGTAAAATAAGCATTGGTCATTCCAAGCTCTTCTCCCTGATAAACATAAGGAGTTCCCTGCATCATATGAAGACAGGTTGCCAGCATCTTGGCTGAAGTTTCCCTGTATGCCGGATTATCATTTCCAAATCTGGAAACACTTCTTGGCTGGTCATGATTTCCAAGAAACAGACTGTTCCATGCTTTTCCCGCAAGCTCTTCCTGCCATTTGATCATAACCTTTTTAAATTCCTGGAAATCGTATTTCTCGGTAGTCCATTTACCATGGTCTGATCCCTGATCCTCTACATGCTCAAACTGAAACACCATGTTCAGCTCATTCCTGTCCTCACCTGCATATTTCTGTGCCTCTTCGATAGTCACACCGGAGGTTTCTCCAACTGTCATCACATCGTATCGGGATAAAACCTCTCTGTTCATTTCCTGAAGAAACTCATGGACCCTCGGGCCATGGACGCAGTAAGGACCAAAATCACCGTATAATCCTCCATTCATTTCTCCATCCGGATATGACTGATCCTTGGAGATCATGCTGATCACGTCCATTCGGAAACCGTCGATTCCTTTTTCACACCAGAAATTCATCATATCGTAAACTTCCTGACGAACCTTTTCATTTTCCCAGTTCAGATCCGGCTGTTTTCTTGAAAACAGGTGAAGATAATACATCTCTGTCTGAGGATCATACTCCCATGCAGGTCCTCCGAACGCACTTCCCCAGTTATTCGGTTCTTTTCCATTCACCGGCTCTCTCCAGATATAGTAATCCCTGTAAGGATTATCTTTGGATTTCCTACTTTCAATAAACCAGTTATGTTCATCGGAAGTATGGTTTACGACCAGATCCATGAGGATCTTAATGCCCCGTTTATGCGCTTCTTCAAGAAGCTTTTCATAATCCTCCATGGTTCCATATTCTTTATAGATCCTGCGGTAATCGGAAATATCATAGCCATTGTCATCCTGCGGAGATTCCAGCATGGGTGAGATCCAGAGAACATTTACTCCCAGTTCTTTCAGATAGTCCAGTTTTTCTATGATCCCGGGAATATCACCAATTCCGTCTCCGTTGCTGTCCTTAAAACTTCTCGGGTAAATCTGATATACCACGCTTTCTTTCCACCAGTTTTTTTTCATGGTAAATGGCCTCCTTTTTCTGTTGATTCTGAAATCAGCATATCCTATCCACCATTTAAAATCAACAGGTTTCTCGTGAAACTTAAATTACTGCCAAACTTTTCTGTTTTTTTTATGCAGTTTTAACAATAAAGCACTACTGGCCTCTAAAAATAATTTCCAACCGTATTTCGATGATGTGCCAGGAAAAGTCATCACAACATAAAAAAAGAGATCCTGCTACTCTTTTACAGAATCTCTCTTTACAAGCCAGACAGGGCTTTTTACATTTTTTTCGGCAGGTTCCTTTCCCTCTGCCATAAGAAGCAGCTTCCGCAAGGCCAGAACTGCTTTCTGATGAACATCCTGATGAATGGTGGTCAGCTTTGGCCTGACGATCTGCGCATAAAAATTATCATCAAAGCCGGTAATGGAAATCTGATCCGGAATCCGGATTCCCCTGTCTGTAAAAAAATTGATAGCCTCCACAGCTGTGTAATCCGAAGAAAATGCCAGAGCCTTTGTCTCCAGAAAATGAGGCAGCAGCTCTTCATATTTTTTCAGTCTGCGCCGGGGTTCCTGGGGAACCACCACATAGCGGGAGCGGCTGCAGAAGCCGCCATTTTTTTCCATAGCCTGTTTGAATCCAAGCCATCTGGCATAATCACTGTCCTGCTCCGTTTCCGCAACAAAAAGTGCCCGGTGGTATCCACAGGAATGCAGATATTCCCCGATCTGATATCCACCGGAATAATCATCCACTCCTACATTCTGAAAGCTATATCCACCCTTCGGATAGGCATCGATCAATACCATTTTTTTATTCAGCTTTCTGGAAAGCTGATGATACTGTTCTTCATTATACCCTATAATGATAAGACCCTCTACATTCCAACGGGATGCCATATCTACCACATTATCGATCCGTTCACCGCCAATGAGCATAATATAATAGCCTCTGTTTTCTGCTTCGACCTGCAGCGTTCCGGTAATCTCTCCCACAAAAGAATCCTGCAGAGACTGCATACCATGAATGAAGGAAAAACCAAGAACCACTCCAATGATCCTTGAGCCGTGTCCGGATAGCATCACAGATCCCATGTGGGGAACATAATTCTGCTCCTTCAGGATCGCCGTGATCCGGTCAATAGTGCTCTGTGAAACCCGTTTTGTATTTCCATTGATCACATTGGATACGGTTGTACGACTAACACCTGCCATATCCGCGATATCCTGCAGCCTTATCATTTCATTGAATACTGCATCAGCTCATAATGAAGCTCACAGCCCTCATAGATTTCTGCCGGAAGTAATGCTCTGGCAACCACTTTCAGTTCCTCCTCCGGCTGATCCACACGCTTCAAATGTGCATAATCCCCGTCAATCTGTTCCACGATATAATCACATACTAACATTTTTTGTCCTCTCTCTTTTCTTTTTTGCTCATACTTCAATAACCTGTATGAGCGCAATTCGTTTCTCTGACTGCTTATTCACGAATGCATCTAAAAACAGGCTACAGCAAATGCTGCAGCCTGTCAACTCTTTATTCTGCCCTCAAAAAATATCTCTGTTTATTCGTCAGCACTGTCAACCTTGCTTGCGCGTGCCGCGATCTCTTTCTCCTGGATATCATTAGGAGCCTGCTCATAGCGTGCAAATTCATAGGAGAAATCTCCGCTTCCACCGGTCATGGAACGAAGAACAGTGGAATAACCATAGATTTCAAGAAGCGGAACATCTGCCTCAATGATGGTATTTCCTTCGTGGTCCGGATTCATTCCGAGAACACGACCACGTCTCTTGTTCAGATCTCCCATAATATCACCGGTATATTTATCCGGAACTGTAACCTTCATGGAGATGATCGGCTCAAGAAGTACAGGAGACGCTTCCATAAAGCCCTTCTTGAAGGCAAGGATAGTTGCCATCTTAAATGCCATCTCAGAAGAATCTACCGGATGATAAGATCCATCGTAAAGGGTTGCCTTCACACCAACAACCGGATATGCAGCCAGAGGTCCCTTGAGAACACATTCCTGAAGTCCCTTCTCAACAGCCGGGAAGTAGTTCTTCGGAACTGCACCACCTACAACTACCTGCTCAAATACATAAGGTGTCTCCAGATCGCCAGATGGCTCAAAGCGCATCTTAACGTGGCCATACTGTCCGTGTCCGCCAGACTGTTTCTTATGTTTGCCTTCTACATCTGAATTCTTACGGAGTGTTTCACGGAACGGAACCTTCGGTTTGGAAAGCTCCACATCCACTTTATAGCGCTCCTTCAGCTTGCTGACAACGATATCAAGATGCTGATCACCCATACCGTAGATCAGGCTCTGACGGTTTGCACTGTCATTGACAACCTTCAGTGTTCTGTCCTCTGTCATCATCTTGGCAAGGGACTGTGCGATCTTATCCTCGTCGCCTTTTTTCACTGCCTTAAATCTCTTATATGTATATGGTGTGGAAAGTATAGCCTTTGGATAAAGGATCGGATTCGCCTTGGTTGCAAGGCTGTCACCGGTCTGTACACTGCCAAGCTTGGCAATGGCACCGATATCCCCTGCAAAAAGCTCCGGAACTTCGATCGGTTTGGAACCTTCCATGACATAAAGCTTGTTTACACGCTCCTCTGTTCCTTTCTCTACATTAAGAAGTGTATCATCGGATTTCAGCACACCGGAGCATACCTTGATCAGAGAATATTTACCAAGGAACGGATCCGCGATGGTCTTAAATACATAGGCGGATTTTGCCTTGGCAAAGTCATAATTGGCCTCAAAGATCTCGTTAGTCTTCTGTGCGATACCATTGCAGGAACGTCCGCTTGGGCTTGGGAAATAACCACAGATATCATCTAAAAGGTTAGATACACCGCGAAGGTTCACCGGTGATCCCATGCATACCGGAACAATACTTCCATCCTGTACATTGGTTGCAATAGCGGCGGAAACCTCTGCTACGGAGAAGGTATCTCCCTCGAAATAACGGTCCATAAATTCTTCGCTTGTCTCTGCAACAGACTCCATCAGAGTTTCATGATATTTCTCAAGATATTCTGTCAGATAATCCGGAACCGGGCATTCTTCCTTGCCGGCCTTATCAATATATCTTCTTCCTGCCTGCTTCACAACATTGACATAACCTACAAACTTACCATCCTCACGGATCGGGAAATGAAGGGGAGCGATCCTCTTACCGTACAGCTCTGTCAGCTCTTCCACGACCTCACGATAGCTGACATCATCCACGTCCATATCTGTAACAAAGATCATTCGCGGAAGCTTATATTTCTCGCAGAGATTCCATGCTTTCTGTGTTCCTACCTGAACACCGGCCTTACCGGAAACAACGATGATCGCTGCATCTGCAGCACTGACTGCCTCCTCAACTTCTCCCACAAAATCGAAGTATCCGGGAGTATCCAGTACATTTACCTTCATCTTATCCCATGGTACCGGGATCAGAGAAGTTGTGATGGAAAAATGTCTCTTTATTTCTTCCTTGTCATAATCGCTGACAGTATTGCCATCCTCAACACGTCCGAGTCTGCTGGTCATACCTGCCAGATAAGCCATTGCCTCAGCCAGCGTTGTTTTGCCTGCGCCACCATGACCTAATAGGACTACATTTCTGATTCGGTCTGTTCTGAAAACGTCCATATGTAATACCTCCCTGTTTGTCTTACTTAATATGTTCACATTTTACTAAATTTCCATGCAAATTTCAAGTATTTTATTCAATTTTGACAACTTTTTTTCAGAAAGTTTTTCGTATTACCGTCAATTAATACAGAACAGTCGTCTATCTTTCAGAATTTCCGGTTTACATACTTTTTCACGGCATCCACAGAACGGTTCAGTACCAGCTCTTCCGGAAAATCCAGTTTAGTCAGAAGGTCTCTGGCAAGATCAAATTCCCCGATCAGAAGATCAAAATGGGCATCACTGTCCATAACCACAGGTACCCGATATTTTTTGCAGTATTCCAGCATGATGGTATCATTCTCTACTGCATTCTCACGGTTACAGTCAGGGTCCATGGAGTGATTGTTCAGCTCCAGGACTTTACCGTATTCTCTGGCGCCCTGTACAAGCGCCTCATAGTCAACCTCGTATCTTCCGTCATCCGGATGTCCGATGATATTGACACACGGATTCTTCATAGCATTAAGATAGGCCTCCGTATTCTCCTGTCTGCTGCCTGGTCTGATGCATGGAACATGAAGACTTGCAATGACCACGTCCAGCTTCTCCAGGGTTTTCTGCTCAAGATCTACCGTTCCCGCCGCATCCAGGATATTTACCTCCGAACCCAGAAGCAGCTGGATCCCGTACATTTCACGGGGTACTACCTTTATATTCTGGAAATAAAACTTATGACAGGTTCCGGGCATTTTCGGTGCATGCTCTGTGATTCCCAGGAGTTCAAGACCTTTATCGGAAGCAGCCCTGGCCATCTCGCGAAGTGTGCAGTATGCATGTCCGCTGGCTACGGTATGTGTGTGAAGATCCATAACTGACTGATATTTCATGATAAATTCTCCTCTGTATCTTATATTGTTTTTTTCTTATTATATTATACGTCCGAAATCTCCGATTTCTCAAGCCTTTTTCTATTGTTACTGTTCACTCCGTTCTCAGCAACACGCTTCGCGGAATATTACCAATGAACAGTAACTTTCTATTACTCTTCCCTGTTCGCAAAACATTACCGGTAAACAGCTACAAAAATGGCCTTCCTGTTTCCGCTAACATTTGTTGACATTTTTCACACTTTCTTTTACAATATAGTCGTGATTTACACTATTAAAGAATAAAAGTAAAAAGTAACCTGAAAGGACTCTGAAGTACTATGAAAACCATAGGTTTTATCGGCCTTGGACTGATCGGCGGCTCCATTGCCAGAACCATACGAAAATTTCACCCGGATTATCGCCTGCTTGCCTTTGACAAAGACAGAAGTGCTCTGGCAGAGGCAGTCAGTTTAAACGTGATCAACGGGATCTGTGATATTGACGATGAGCAGTTATATAACTGTGATTATCTTTTTCTCTGTGCACCTGTAGAATTTAATGTGGAATACATGGAAAAGATCAAAGATTCTCTTGGAAAGAACTGTATCCTCACAGATGTAGGCAGTGTAAAAAGCGTTATCCACGAAAAAGTAACCGAGCTCGGACTTGAAGGACGCTTCATCGGCGGTCATCCTATGGCAGGCTCCGAACGCAGCGGTTTTTCCAATTCCAGTGATCATCTTCTGGAAAATGCTTATTATATCATCACTCCGGGAGGAGAAGTTGCTTTGGAAAAGATTTCTGATTTCACAGAACTGATCTCCTCTCTTGGTGCGATCCCCCTTGTTATCACTGCAGAAGAACATGATTTCATCACGGCAGGAGTCAGCCACCTTCCTCATATCGTAGCCTCCGCTCTTGTAAATCTTGTAAATCTTCTGGATAACGACGCCCAGTATATGAAAATGATCGCAGCCGGCGGTTTCCGTGATATCACACGTATTGCCTCTTCTTCACCGGTTATGTGGGAACAGATCTGTCTGGAAAATCAGAAAAACATTTCCACGGTTCTGGATGAATTTATCCGTATGCTGATCCAGATCCGCTGTTCCATTGACAACAAAGAAGCTGACAACATCTTTGACATGTTTGCAAGCTCCAAGGATTACCGTGACTCCATTGACATTGTAGACAACAGCCTGATTCCCCGCTCCTATGTCCTTTATATCGATGTGGCAGATGAGGCCGGTGCCATTGCAACCATCGCAACCATCCTTGCAACAGAAAAGGTCAGCATCAAAAATATCGGTATTATCCACAACCGAGAATTTGAAGATGGCGTTCTGAAGATCGAATTTTATACAGACGCAGCTCTGGAGCAGGCTAAAGTGCTTCTTACAAAACGTAATTACAAGATCTGCGAACGCTGATATATAAACGGCAGCAGATATCCGATCTGCTGCTATGAATTTTAAAAATAACAATACAGGCAGGTACTAATATGGAAATCAAAAAAGCAAAAAAATTATCCGGCTCTCTTGCCATTCCCGGAGATAAATCCATTTCTCACAGAGCTGTCATGTTCGGCTCTCTTGCAGAAGGCACTACCCGGATTACAAATTTTCTGGAGGGTG
This sequence comes from Blautia sp. RTP21359st1_E11_RTP21359_211015, assembly GCF_040910705.1. Taxonomy (NCBI): domain Bacteria; kingdom Bacillati; phylum Bacillota; class Clostridia; order Lachnospirales; family Lachnospiraceae; genus Blautia; species Blautia sp. RTP21359st1_E11_RTP21359_211015. The sequence continues at coordinate 741 of NZ_JBDGAB010000073.1, read as the reverse complement.
CAGACTGTCTCTCCACTATTTCCTGTTTCCGGAAAATGGGCATTAACATTGAAAATACAGAAGGAGAGATCCTGGTCCACGGAAAAGGTCTCCATGGTCTCAGTGCTCCGTCAGAGACTCTTAACGTCGGCAACAGTGGCACCACCACCCGCCTCATCTCCGGGATCCTTGCAGGACAGGACTTTGTATCAGAGCTTACCGGCGATGCTTCCATCCAGAAACGCCCTATGAAACGGATCATGACTCCGCTTTCCCAAATGGGTGCCGATATCGTAAGTCTCAACGGAAACGGATGTGCACCGCTTAAGATCTCCGGAAAAAAGCTCCATGCCATCCACTACAATTCTCCGGTAGCATCTGCCCAGGTAAAATCCTGCGTACTTCTTGCCGGAATGTACTCTGACGGCATTACCCGTGTAACAGAGCCGGTCCTTTCCAGAAATCACACGGAGATCATGCTGAGTTACTTTGGCGCCAATGTAACCGCAGAGGGAACAACAGCATCCATCAAACCGGACCCATCTCTTTACGGACGTGAGATCCTGGTTCCGGGAGATATCTCTTCTGCAGCTTATTTTATTGCAGCAGGTCTTCTTGTTCCCAACAGTGAGATCCTTCTGAAAAATGTGGGGATCAATCCGACCCGTGACGGCATCCTCCGTGTATGCAGGGCCATGGGAGCAGATATCACTCTTCTCAATGAAACCACAGAGGGCGAACCTACTGCCGATCTTCTGATCC
>NZ_JBDGAB010000072.1:0-16759 GCF_040910705.1 Blautia sp. RTP21359st1_E11_RTP21359_211015 | reverse complement strand
TCATTCTTCTCACCCTGGCTTTCTATATACTGCCGTATCGTTTCAATCGTTGCTCCGCCTGCACTGAGCAGACAGAATATCTGACCCCAGAATGCATCTTTCATGGTCTAACTCCATTATATTTATCATCCTTTTTCTTATATCAACGGATATGTATTTATGAACTAATTGTTCTTTTCAGTATACTACATCAGGGAAGGGAGAACAAGTGTTTCTTTTATACTATAGAGATTTTTTTGAGCAGACATGCTCCGATGTGCAATTCATCTCACCACCTGAAGAGGTGAGAGAATTCTTGCTACATTTGTTAAATGTATTTTAGTATAAATTTGCGGGAAATGCAATGTAGGGGAGAACGGGTAAAAGTAAACAAAAAAATAAGAGTAAAATTAGACGCTTTGCCAATAGATTTTTAAAAAGGAAAGTTTTATACTCTACTTACAGTTAAGACATAAACATAAGTAAAAGACATAAATAACGAAATGAACGAAAAAAAGGAGGTTCTATCATGAAATTAACAAGAGAAGGAATCAAAGAGCGTGAAGCATGGGAGAAAGCAGGCATCAATCTTCCAGGATACGATGTAGAGGCAGTTACTGAGAAAGCGAAGAAGGAGCCAGGCTGGGTACATTTCGGAATCGGAAATATCTTCCGTGTATTTATCGGAGGTATTGCAGATGGTCTTCTGGAAGGGGGAGTTCTTGACAGAGGCATCACATGTGTAGAGACCTTTGATTATGATGTAGTAGATAAGATTTACGCGCCATATGACAACCTTGGCTTAAATGTCATTCTCCACGGTGATGGAACCCGTGAATACAAAGTTCTTGGGGCGCTTGCAGAAGCAGTGAAAGCACAGTCATCTGATGCTGGACAATGGGACCGCCTGAAAGAAATTTTTGCGGCTAAATCCCTGCAGCTGGTTTCCTTCACTATCACAGAAAAGGGTTATGCACTCCAGAAAGCAGACGGAACATGGTTCCCGTTTGTGGAAGCAGATATTAAGAACGGACCGGATAAGGCAACGGGAGCAATGGCAGTTCTTGTGGCTATGCTGAATGAGAGATATAAAGCAGGGAAATATCCGATCGCCCTGGTATCCATGGACAACTGCTCACAGAACGGCGCCAAGCTTCGTGAGTCCGTGCTGACTATGACAGAGGAATGGCATAAAGCGGGCTTCGTAGATGATGGCTTCGTAGATTATGTAACGGACGAGAAGGTGGTTGCATTCCCGTGGACCATGATCGACAAGATCACACCTCGTCCAAGCGAGCAGATCGCAGCAGACCTTGAGAAGCTTGGCGTTGAAGACATGCAGCCGGTGATCACAGGAAAGAAGACATACATAGCACCATTTGTTAATGCTGAGAAGCCACAGTATCTTGTTATCGAGGACAGCTTCCCTAACGGACGCCCTGCTCTGGAAAAAGGCTTCGGCGTATATATGGCGGACAGAAATACCGTCAATCTTTCCGAGAGAATGAAAGTAACCGTATGCCTGAATCCTGTACATTCCGCAACCGGCCCTCTTGGTGTGGTACTTGGCTATGATCTGTTTGCACATATGCTGAACACGAACGAAGATATGATGAAAATGGCCCGTATGGTTGCTTATGACGAGGGACTTCCGGTAGTTGCAGATCCTGGAATCCTTTCCCCGCAGGCATTTGTGGATGAACTCTTTAATGACCGTTTCCCGAATGAGTATCTTGGAGATACCAACCTTCGTCTGGCTGTAGATGTGTCCCAGATGGTAGGTATCCGTTTCGGTGAGACTGTAAAAGCATATGTGAAGAAATTTGGAGATGCTTCCAGACTGACAGCAATCCCGCTGGGAATCGCAGGCTGGCTGAGATACATGCTGGCTGTAGATGACGAAGGAAACAAATTTGAGCTTGCACCGGACCCGATGAATGAGGAGATCACAGAGCAGCTTGGCGATATCGTGATCGGAAAACCGGAAACCTTCAAGGATCAGCTGAAGCCGATCCTTTCCAATGAGAGATTGTTCTTCACAGACCTTTATAAAGATGGTGTCGGAGAGAAGATCGAGGATATGTTCCGTGAGATGATCGCAGGACCCGGAGCTGTAAAGGCAACTATTCATAAATATGTAAAATAAAACCAGGGTTACGAGAACGGTTTATGTAAGTATTTTGCATAGGAGAGTAGACAAAAATGATAGTAAAAGTAATTTTAGGCACAATGCAGAATGCAAGAAAGCTGGTAAGTATTGCAGAATCCATCCCCTATGATGTAGAATTATGTTATGGCCGTTATGTTGTAAATGCGAAGTCTATGCTTGGTGTCTTAAGTATGCCTGAGTTTGACGAGGGAGAGCTTCATATACATACAGATAATGAGAAAGAATGCGAGAAGATCCTTTTTCAGCTGCTTGATCAGAACCTTATTGTGGACACAGGAGATGCTGTGAAAAGATCCATCTATGATATCACACAACCTTTGGTGAGATCCTGATCGATTTTACATCTCAGGATATCAATGAGGATGGACAGATGCTGTATGCCAGAAATCCGGGCGGTGCACCTGCCAATGGTGCAGTTGCAGCCAGCAGACTGGGAGCTCATACTGCATTTATCGGTAAAGCAGGAAAAGATATGCACGGAAAGTTCCTGAAATCTGTTCTTGAGAAAGAAAACGTGGATACCAAGGGTATGCTCCTGGACGAAAATTATTTTACTACACTGGCTTTTGTGGAAGTCAGCGAGACTGGAGAGAGGACTTTCTCTTTTGCAAGAAAACCGGGAGCGGATACGAAGATCCAGAAGGAAGAAGTGGATGTGGATGTGCTGGATCATACCCATATTTTTCATGTTGGATCCCTGTCCCTGACGGATCAGCCTGCAAGAGATACCACGTTTTATGCGGTAAAAAGAGCAAAAAACAAGGGCAGCGTGATTTCTTACGATCCCAATTACCGTGCATCTCTGTGGCCGGATGAAAAGACAGCGAAGAAGCATATGAGAAGCCTGGTTCCCTATGTGGATCTTATGAAGATTTCGGATGAAGAGACAGAACTTCTGACAGATCATAAGGATGTCCGGGAAGCAGCAGAAGCACTGTACAGCCAGGGCGTGAAAGTTGTGGCAGTTACACTTGGCGGCGAAGGAGCATATCTTTACGGCAAGGATGGCGGCTGTATGGTACCGGGATTTGCAGTGAAACAGATCGCAGACACGAACGGAGCCGGAGATTCTTTCTGGGGCGGTTTCCTGTACAAAGTCAGCACAGCAGAGAAACATCTGGACGAGCTGACCCAGGAGGATCTGAAGGAATTTGCCCGTTTCGGCAATGCAGTGGCCAGTCTCTGCGTGGAGAAAAAAGGTGCGATCCCGGCAATGCCGGAGCTTGCACAGGTGGAACGCAGAATTGCAAAGTGATCGTATTCATAAAACTGTAGCAGAGTTGAATCTAAATTGCGAAGCGATTGTGTTTATGAGTATGTCAGATTTATGAAAGGATGGGGTTTTGAAATGAATTTAAAAGATCAGATGAACGGAGTTCAGCACGTAGGTGTGCCAACCAATGATATTGAGACAACCATTAAATTTTATGAGGCACTGGGATTTAAGATCGCTTTCCAGACGGTGAACGAGGCTGCCAATGAGAAGGTTGCTTTCCTGAAGCTTGGAAATCTTGTGATCGAGACTTACGAGAACAAAGCAGCAAAAATGGAATCCGGCGCCATTGACCATGTTGCCATTGATGTGAAGGATGTGGAGAAAGTCCACGAGCTGGTGACAGCAGCCGGACTGAATACTACCAATGATGAAGTCCATTTCCTGCCGTTCTGGGAGAATGGTGTGAAGTTCTTTACTATTGAAGGCCCGAATAAGGAGAAGGTGGAGTTCAGCCAGTATTTATAAAATGTGTAAGTCAGTTAAGTCTCCTGCAAGAATGTGGGTACCTGTCTTAATGGGAATTTACAATACAGTAAAAATACGCTAGAATAGAATACTGTTAATATTCATCTAAATAAAAAAGATCTATAAGAACAGGAGTATATACATGCTGGGACTTAAACCAATAAAGACTTTACCCATAAGAGAAAAGATTGCGGCGAATCTCAGAGAGGCAATTCTTTCAAAAAAAATTCCGGCGGGGGAAATTCTGACACTGGAAAGTACTGCGCAGGAACTTGGAGTGTCCATTACACCTACAAGAGAAGCCTTTCAGATTCTGGCAAGAGATGGACTTCTGGAACTGGAGCGAAATAAACGTGCAGTAGTTCTTGGAGTGAATGAAAAAACGATCCGCGAACATTTTCAGGTGCGGGCGGCACTGGAAAGTGAAGCCTGTGTTTTGTGTTGTGAAAATAAGATCGATTTTCAGAGGATTGATCAGATCCTCAAGGTTTCCAGAGAAGAGATAGAAAAAGGTGATTTTGAAAGTTATTCAAGTCTCAATCAGACTTTGCACATGGAATTATGGACAGCAGCAGGAAATGATAAACTTAAAAATATGCTGTCAGAACTGTGGAACGGACTGTCCAGAGGCGTACTGGTAAATGAAGAAGAGTACGTAAGAAAATCTCTGAAAGAGCATGAGGAAATTGTAGAAAGTATTCGAAAAGGTGATGCTATGGAATGTTATCTGCGTATGCAGAAACATATAAAAAGCAGTTGTGAGAACTTTGTGCAACGGTATAATTAGGCTGTAGAAATTACCATTTTTCTGTAAAAAGTATACAAAAACAGAACAGATAATTTTTACAAAACGCCGAAATTGTTAATTGTTATTGACAGTTACGGCGTTTTTCACTATTCTTTATGTATACAATATAAAAAATAAAAAATAAAAAGTAAAAAAGTAAAGAAAGGCGCAATGAAATGAACGACAAGAACATAATTGTGAACAAGCCGGAACCGAAACCGGGTATACTTGAGCGTGGTGATCTTTTTGCGATCGCAGTAGGAATGGTAATCGGCTCCGGAATGGTAACTCTGATCGGACCGGCAATGGCTTATACCGGTTATTCTGTATGGCTTGCTTATCTGACAGCGATTGTCATGGGATTCTTTATGGTTTTTCCGTATATTATTCTTGGTGGGACCATGCGCGTGGCAGGAGGCCCGTATTCCATCGTAACGAACCTTTCCGGAGTCAGCACCGGAGGTCTGGTAGCTTATACGAAACTGGTAACGCCGATCCTCAACAGTTCTTTTGCGTTGGCACTGGGATTGTATTTGAATAATCTCCTCCCGGGAATTACAGTGAAAGCACTGGCAATCGCAGGTGTTGTTATCCTGTTTGTTCTGAATCTTCTGGGAATGGATATTTTTGCAAAGGTAAGCAAGATATTATCAACGGTTCTTCTGATCACAATGGTTCTGTATGTTGTTTTCGGACTTACACAGATCAGACAGCCGATCTTTGATTTTTCAGGAGATAAGATGTTTACCGGCGGCTTTAAAGGCTTTATGCTGGCGGCACTTCTTCTTATCAATTCCGCAAATGGTTACTACAATGTTCTGTGGTATGGTAAAGACGCGAAAAGAGCAACGAAAGATGTTCCGTTTGCGGCAATGTCCTGCGTGCCATGTCTGCTTTTTATTTATGTGGGCCTTGCGATGGTTACAGGTGGGGTGCTTCCTCACGATAAGGTTGCAGGTGTGGAAACAATCCTTCCGGCAGCACAGGAGATCCTTCCTGGTATTGTGTATAAACTTTTTATGATCGGCGGACCGATCATGGCAATCATCACTACTTTGAATGGTGTATTTAATGATGTACGATATCCGATCGCTCAGGCTGCCAAGGATGGATGGCTGCCGAAAGGAATTCTGAAGGAAAACCGTTTCGGAGCACCGTACCTGATCTATACCTACACACTGATCGTAGTGTTGCTTCCGATCATTTTTGATATGAGTATCGTGACGATCACAAATATTTTCCAGGTGATCACATTTTTTATGAATGTTACAGTTGTGTATGCAATTTCACGTCTTCCGAAGAAATATCCGGATACCTGGAAGAAGAACAAATTTCACCTTTCCAGTGCAGGACTTTACGTATTCTGTACCATCAGTATCATCATTTACACGATTATTTTTATAAAAGGAATTTTCAGTATTAAACTTGTATATGCAGTATCTGCTGTTATAGTTATGGTTGCATTGATCCTGATTGGTGTATATCTCACCAGAAAAGGTGGAATCCGTATCGAGACATCCATATGGCAGCCTGCAGAGGAGGAAAAAAATGAATGAATTAAATCCGTTCAAGCTGGCAAAAATGCTTGAGGAACTTGAGAACACCGTAGAATTACACAGTATTTCTGTACGGTATAAAGGAGAAAAGGTTGTTGAAGGAGCCTGGGCACCTTTCTCAATGGAAGAGCCGCAGATGATGCATTCTTTATCAAAGATCGGAACAAGTATCTGTGTTGGATTTGCGGTGGATGAGGGAAAACTTCATCTGGAGGATAAATTTCTGGATTATGTGAGAGAAGATCTTCCGGATGAATATGATGAAGCCCTGGAAAATATTACCGTATATGATCTTCTTACCATGCAGGCCGGTTCCCCGGAATGCTGTAATAATGTATGGTTTTCCAGACTGGAAAAAGACTGGGAGAAGAATTGGCTTGGACAGCCTAAGCTGAAAGAAGATATCGGAAAAGTTTTTCATTATGATTCCGGATGCAGCTATACACTTTCCAGGATCGTGACCAAAGTTATGGGTGAAAACTGTCTGTCCATTATGCAGAAACGTGTTTTTGACAAACTTGGTTTTGGAAAGATCAACTGGCTTACAAGTCCTGAGGGACATAATACCGGCGGCTGGGGCATGTATCTGACCGCAGATCAGATTTCCACACTGGCACAGCTCCTTCTCCAGAAAGGAAACTGGAAGGGTGAGCAGCTGGTGCCACAGTGGTGGATCGAAGAGATGGGACAGTCAAGAGTCGTAATTCCCGGAGATGAGAAAAAAGCACTGACTCATTATGCATATCACATCAAAGCAGGAAAAGAGATCTTTGCGGCAGAAGGAGCATTTGGACAGTATTTGGTGTGCTTCCGGGAACTTCCGGTTGCCATTGGCATTACCGCAGGTGCGAGAGAATATCTTGCGGCAGATATCTGCCTTAAATATATGAAGGAAGCAGTTTCCATACCTTGCCCGGAAGAAAAACGGGAAGAAGGAGAGAAATATCTGGAAGCAAAAATAAAAAGCCTTTCTCTGCCACAGCCGGAAGGCAGACTGAAAACTGCGGAAAAAGAACTCAGTGGATTATTTAACCGGGAGATTATTTTTACAGAAAATCCGAGAAACATTGAAAGTGCAAAGATCATTCCGGAAGGATGTAAACTGCGTCTGGAAATGATAGTCCAGGGTGAGAAAAAGATTGCTTATGCAGGATTTAAGAGCTGGAAACAGAACGATCTTTATCCGGATGATTTTACAAAGAGATATCACAGCATTGCTTATGGAATGGATCAGGAAACGTTATATCTGTCTGTGGGACTGCTCAACACTTCCTACAGGGAAGAGTATTCCTTCTGGGTCAATTCTAAAGATACCGTGATCGCGACCTGGAGACCTAACGTTACCTATCTTCCGGAACAGCCGGATATGGTATGGAAGTTTACAGGAAACTTTAAATCCTGAAGAGAAAAAACTCAAAGTATAGACCGATAAAAATATAGCAATTCCTCCAACCTTATGATAAAAGAAACGAACAACCCGCAGGATACTGACTTGCCATCAGTGGTCCGATGGGTTGTTTTTTGTTTGGAATAAGTCTACAATAGGAAACAGAAATTTTTATTATTGTGACATAGGGAAGAAAGTGTACGATGAAAATACATTACAGAATTAAAAATAATGCAATAGAGATCGTTCGGTGTTATGGTACCGATGACCGGATCGTGCTGCCGGAAGAGATCAATGGTCTTCCGGTAGTCAGTGCGGCGCCGTATGCGTTTTCTGCACATAAGGATGGAGAAGAAGATGCAGAAACCTGGGAGAGCGAAGATGTAATTTCGTTCGGAGAAGAGAGACTTCTTGCCGGAGAGGAAGTGCAGGAGATCGTTTTTCCCGATACACTGAAGGAAATCGGAAGATATATTTTTTATGGATGCAAAAAGCTGGAGCGGCTGGAATTTTCGGATACGCTGATGCAGGTGGGAACCGGGGCGTTTACGGGCTGTAGCGGGCTGAAGGAGCTTGTGATCCATCAGAAAAAAGGGCTCAAGTCCTGTGCAAAGGAGATCCTCGGTGAGCTGTGGCAGAAGATTGATGTGGATTTTCTGTATGAAAATGGTGAGGCAGGTGGAAAACGTGCGCATATGGTTTTTCCGGAGCATTATGATGAGGCGGTGGAGAATACGCCTGCGAGAATTTTGTTTACGGAGTATCATGGCTCAGGGACCAATTACCGGCAATGCTTCTACAGCAAAGAACTGGATTTCGCAGAGTATGACAGCCTGTTTGATATGGCAGTGGTAATGGATAAGCTGGAGGTTCTGGTTGATATGAGCTTTGGGCGGCTTCGTTATCCGTGGCAGCTCAGTGAAAAGGCGAAGAAGCAGTATGAGGATTATATCCAGGGAAATCTTAAGGATATCGGGGAATTTCTGGTGGAAAGCGGAAGCTTAAATGGTCTGGAGCTGCTTTCTCGGGAAAAACTCTGGAACAGAGAGGGCCTGGAACATAGTATTGATGTGGCGTCCGGGAAGAAGGATATGGAGATTTCCGCATTTCTGATGAATGAACGCAGCCGGATGCTGAAGGAAGAGCAGAAGGTGGCCGGGGAGACAGAAAATGAGAGGTGCCCTGTTAAAAGGAGAAAGAAGTTTCAGTTATGAGTGATATAGAAACAACTGAAAAAAATAAAAATAACTTCCTGCCCGGTAAGGGATCCAATCCCCAGGAGGCGGCCCAGCGTCTCCAGGACATCGGCAGCAGCATCCTCCGGGCGGCAAGAGACGAGCTGTATCTTGGCATGCGTTTTCTGGATGTGGCGCTGAGCAGCTTTATTTATCAGATGGATGGTTCGGTCAGTCCGTTTGGAACAGACGGGGCTGTGATGTACTTCCATCCGGCACAGCTTGGCGGGCTTTATAAAGAAAACAGGATTCTTGTGAATCGAGGATATCTCCATATGGTATTTCACTGCATTTTCCGGCACTTTGGGAAGCCGGGAATAGAGAAGCGTTTGTGGAATTTAAGCTGCGATATTGCAGTGGAGCATATGATCGACGGGATCTACCACCGCTCAGTCCGATATTCCAGAAGTCTTCTCCGGAGGGAAACCTACCGTCTTCTGGAAAAGGAAAAGAAGACGCTGAATGCAGAGAGAATCTACAAGATTCTGAAAGAAGAATTTCTGAAGGAAAAAGAACTGGCACAGCTGGAAAAAGAGTTCTACGTGGACGACCATAAATACTGGGCAAACCAGCAGCCTGACCGGAAACCCAATCCCCTGATGAGTAAAAAATGGGGAGATATCAGCGATGGGATCGAGACAGATCTGGAGACCTTTTCCAGGGAGTCAGGAGAGCAGGACGGAGATTTTCTGGACCAGCTGAAAATAGAGAACCGGGAACGATATGATTATCGGGAATTTCTGCGGAAGTTTGCAGTATTTCGGGAAGAACTGACTGTGGATCCGGACAGCTTTGATTATAATTTTTATACCTACGGGCTTTCCCTTTACGGGAATATGCCGCTGATCGAACCCCTGGAAACCAGAGAAGTGAAAAAAGTTTCGGACTTTGTCATTGTGATCGATACCTCCATGTCCTGTTCAGGAGAACTGGTACAGAGATTTCTGGAGGAAACTTATGGGATCTTAAGCGACAGCGGGAATTTTTTCCAGAAGGTAAATATACACATTATCCAGTGTGATGAGAAGGTGCATTCGGATGTAAAGATCACCGGTGCAGAGGAATTGCAGGAGTATATGAACAGCCTGGAACTTTACGGTGATGGAGGTACAGATTTCCGTCCGGCTTTTGCTTATGTGGAAGAGCTGATGGAAAAACGTGAGTTTGAAAATCTGAAGGGACTGGTGTATTTTACAGACGGTTACGGTATTTTTCCGGCAAAGATGCCGCCATACCGGACAGCATTTGTATTTATGGAGCAGGAGCCTGAGGATGTGGATATCCCGGCCTGGGCCATGAAGCTGGTGATCACGGAGGAAGAATTGTAAAGAATTATATCCATATCTTATGTCATGAATCTGATATTTTAATCTTTTATTTTGTATATTGCTATCTGCATATCAGTTATAGTGTAGAAAATAGGTAACAGCAGACAATGTTACGGAAAATATACAGAACAGGAGATTGTATGGCATGAGATATGGGTATTTTGATGAAGAAAAAAAGGAATATGTGATTACCAGGCCGGACACACCTGCTCCGTGGGTGAATTATTTGGGATCGCCGGAATACGGAGCAATCGTTTCCAATAATGCAGGGGGATACAGCTTTGCAAAATCCGGGGCGAACGGCAGAATCCTGAGATATATTTTTAATCAGTTTGATCAGCCGGGAAGATATATTTATCTCAGGGATAATGACACAAAAGATTATTGGTCAGCATCCTGGCAGCCGGTTGGCAAAGATCTCAGTGAGTATAAAAGTGAATGTCATCATGGCACAGCCTATACTAAAATGATGGCAGATTACAGCGAGATACATTCAGAGGTGAGATACTATGTACCGCTTGGGCAGTCCTACGAGGTATGGAATCTGAAAGTTACCAACTGCTCAGACAGAAAACGTGAGATCAGTGTGACTGGATATGCAGAGTTTACAAATAACAGCAATTATGAACAGGATCAGGTGAATCTGCAGTATTCCCAGTATATTACAAGAACAGTATTCTGTGGAGATCGTGTACGTCAGATGATCCATGCGAATCTGGACGGCCTTAAGGATGGGGAAGAGGTTGATAACAAGAACGTGTTCAACCGATTTTTCGGCCTGGCTGGAGAGAAGGTTTCTTCCTGGTGTGGTGACAGGGAAAAATTCCTTGGAAGATATCACGGATACAACAATCCAGCAGGGGTTGAAGCTGGTGTATTATGTAATGAGGGAAATTATAATGAAAACAGCTGTGGAGCTCTTTCAGCTGTAATTACTCTGGAACCGGGAGAAAGTCGGGAAATGGCTTTTCTGGCAGGAATGAAGGAGGATAATGAAGCAGCGGAGATTATAGCACATTATGCAGACTGTGAAAAAACATGCGCGGTGGAGCTTGAAGAACTGATCAGTTACTGGCACGGACAGCTTGCACATTTTCAGATCAGAACACCAAGTCCGGAATTCGATACCATGATCAATACATGGAACGCATATAACTGTTTTATGACATTTATCTGGTCACGTGCAGCATCTTTTACTTATTGCGGACTTCGTAACGGATATGGATACCGTGATACTGTACAGGATATCCAGGGTGTGATCCATCTTGCACCCCAAATGGCACTGGATAAGATCCGTTTCATGTTGTCAGCACAGGTAGATAACGGCGGCGGTCTTCCACTTGTGAAATTCACACATAATCCGGGACATGAGGATACACCGGATGATGCATCCTATGTACAGGAAACCGGTCATCCGGCATACCGCGCAGATGATGCACTCTGGCTGTTCCCTACTGTATACAAATATATTTCAGAGACAGGAAATTTTGCATTCATCGATGAAGTGATCCCGTTTGCAAACAAGGATGAAGGAACTGTATACGAGCATCTGAAAAGAGCTATTGACTTCTCCATGAACCATCTTGGCAGACATGGAATGCCGGCCGGACTTTATGCAGACTGGAATGATTGTCTGAGACTTGGAAAGGATGGGGAATCTACTTTCGTTGCATTACAGTTCTATTATGCAATGACTATCCTGAAAGAGTTTGCAAAATACAAAAAAGATGAAAAATATATAAAATACCTGGAAGAAAAACAAGAGCAGCTTGGAAAATTGATCCAGGAACTCTGTTGGAATGAAGATCGTTTTATCCGTGGGTTTACGGAGCGGGGAGAGGTTATCGGAAAGAGAACTGACCCGGAGGCAAACATGTGGCTGAATCCACAGAGCTGGGCTGTGATCAGCGGCCTTGCAACAGAGCGGCAGGCAGATCTGGCTCTTCAAATGGTTTATGAAAGATTGAATACAGAATACGGTGCAATCCTTATGGATCCTCCATATCATGCAAATGCTTTCGACGGAGCACTTGCGGTTATCTACAATGCAGGAACAAAGGAAAATGCGGGAATCTTTTCACAGTCACAGGGATGGCTCATTCTGGCAGAAGCACTTTGCGGACATGGTGAGCGTGCATTTAATTATTTCCTGGAGAATGCTCCGGCAGCGCAGAATGACAGGGCTGAGATCAGACAGCTGGAGCCATACTGCTATGGACAGTTTACAGAAGGAAAAGCAAGCCCGAATTTCGGACGATCTCATGTGCACTGGCTGACAGGAACAGCATCTACTGTGATGGTAGGATGTGTAGAAGGAATTCTTGGCATGCGTCCGGATTTCTATGGCTTACGTATAGCACCATCGATTCCAAAAGAATGGGAGAAGTTTGAGATAAGCAAGGATTTCCGTGGATGTCATCTCCATATCACTGTGAAGAATCCGGGACATGTGGAAGCCGGATGTAAAAAACTCTATGTAAATGGAGAAGAACTTCCGGGTAATTATATTCCGCAGGAGAAACTTACCGGTGAGACAGAAATTGAATTCTATATGTCATGACATAATGGATATAAATTGCGAGGAGATCACATTTATGAATACAAAGTAAAATGGAATATAAATACCGTTTTATTTTGGCAGGAAGGAGATCACAGAATGAAATATATAAAATTTCAGGATAAAAATGGAAGCTTTTCCATAGAAAATCCGGAGAATTACAGCGGTTTATATATACCTCTGGCCGGAGAAAACGGATTGAAATCCGCGATCACCTCTTCTCTGGGAGGAGACAGCAAACTGGATCAGAATCATTTTCTGCTGGAACCGGTAAGCATTGAGAATCTTCATAATAATCGAAACACCAGAAATTTCTGGTGCAAGATAAAAGGAAAAGGTTACTGGTCAGCATGCGGAGTTTCGGCAGAACAGGAATTTCAGAAATATACTGATAAACAGGATAAAAGCAGCCTGGAAGCCGGATTTATGTGGCAGAAGCTGCACAGAACTTCTGAGAAATACGGACTTCAGTCAGAGATTTTGTCTTTTGTGACAGTGAAAGGTGATGCGGAGGTCCATCTTGTAAAGATTACCAATATTGAAGAGGAAGAACAGGAGATCACACCGGTTGCTGTAATACCTGTATATGGAAGAAGTGCAGACAATCTCAGAGATCACAGGCATGTGACTTCCCTTTTGCACAGGATAAGAACAACGGAGTACGGTGTTGAAGTAAAACCGGTGCTTTCTTTTGATGAAAGAGGTCATCAGAAGAATAATACTGCATATTTTGTATATGGATCTGAAGGCGAGGGAACGGAACCGGAAAGCTTTTATCCTGATGTGGAAATGTTTATCGGAGAAGGCGGTTCTTTCCTGATTCCGGAGGTGGTCAGAGAAGAGAAAAAAGGTGTTCCGGCAGGGACAGAAATTGAAGGAAAGGAAGCTGTCGGTGGTATTCGTTTTGCATCCAGGGTTCTGAGACCACATGAAACAGCTGTATATGTTGTGACAGCGGGAATATCTGAAAAAAATCAGCTGCCGGAGGAGACTGCACGGTTTTACAGAACTGAAAAACAGGTTGCAAGAGAATTTGAACATGTAAAAAAACACTGGACAGAAAAAGTGAATGTTTCTTTTGAGACAGGTGATGAGGACAGAGATAATTATCTGAAATGGATCTGTTTCCAGCCGATATTAAGAAGAATTTACGGTTGTTCATTCCTCCCGTATCATGATTATGGAAAAGGTGGAAGAGGCTGGCGTGATCTCTGGCAGGACTGTCTGGCACTTCTGATCATGGAGCCTTCTGTTGTACGTCAGATGATCGTCGATAATTACGGTGGAGTACGCATCGATGGAACCAATGCCACGATCATCGGAAACAGACAGGGGGAATTTATCGCAGACCGCAACAACATTGCCCGCGTGTGGATGGATCATGCTTTCTGGCCATTTGTGACAACGAAGCTTTATATGGATCAGACCGGGGATATGAATGTCCTTTTTGAGAAGATTCCATATTTCAAGGATCTTCAGACAAAAAGAGGAACTGCGCATGATGAAAAATGGAGCAGTGCCTATGGAGAAAATCAGAAAACAGAATCCGGTGAGGTTTATTACGGAACGGTTCTGGAACACATTTTGCTGGAAAATCTCTGTGCTTTTTATGATGTAGGAGAGCACAACGAGATGAAACTTCACGGGGCAGACTGGAACGATGCCATGGATATGGCATGGGAAAATGGTGAGAGTGTGGCATTTACCTGTGCATATGCTGGAAATATGAAGAACATCGCAGAATATCTGAGAAAACTTCAGGAAAAGGAAATGTTTGACAGGATTGAAGTTGCGGAAGAAATGGAAATCCTGTTTACCGGAGACCGTGAGCTTTATGAAAGCCCGGAGAAAAAGCAGCAGATTCTGAGACAGTACACAGAAAAATGTGCACATGATATCAGCGGAAATACTATTGTGATCCGTCTGGACCAGCTTAGCCGGAATCTGGATGAAAAGGCAGATTGGATGATGGAAAACATCCGCAGAAGAGAATGGGTAAAAGACGGAGAAAACGGCTGGTTCAACGGATATTATGATGATCATAAACGTCCTGTGGAAAGGGCAGAAAGCAGCCAGGTACGTATGATGCTTACCAGTCAGGTATTTGCGATCATGAGTAAAACCGCACAGAAAGATCAGATTGAGTCTATCTGTAAAAGTGTGGATAAATATCTTTTTGACCGTCAGGCAGGAGGATATCGTCTGAATACCAATTTCCATGAAGAAAAATTTGATCTGGGAAGAATGTTCGGGTTTGCTTATGGAGAAAAGGAAAACGGAGCGGTATTTTCCCATATGGCTGTTATGTATGGCAATGCACTGTATAAAAACGGCTATGCAAAAGAAGGACATAAGGTTCTGGAAACGCTTCTGGACGCTGCCATGGATTTTGAGAACAGCAGGATGTATCCTGGAATTCCGGAATATTTTGATAATCAGGGAAGAGGATTGTATGCATATCTTACCGGTGCTGCAAGCTGGTATATGCTGACTATGATCACAGAGGTATTTGGCGTCAGAGGAGATCTTGGAGATCTGGTGATCGCGCCGGCACTGATGCCGGAGCAGTATAATGAGAATGGACAGGCATCTCTTACTATGGAATTTGCCGGAAGAAAGCTGGAGATCTGTATCTGCAATCCGGAGAAAAAACTTCCTTCAGAATATAAAATAAAAACAGTATGGTGTGATGAAAAGGAAATGAAAAACAAACAGAGTACCTGTGTACGTATAGATCGGGAACTGCTCGAAAAGCTTTCTGTAAAAGAAACACACAGGATCAAAGTGGAACTGATGTAACAGAAATCGGTTATACATAATTGTTAAATTACAGAAACAGAAGTATCAATAGGAAAACGGCATCCCACAGTTGTAAAAAGCTGCGGGATGTCGTTTTTGATGCTGATAAAAAATATCAGCCATAATAATAAGGATGTTTACCACATGGATTTGTAATATTTGTCACGGTACTTCTTTGGGGTAAGGCCGGTGAAGTTTTCAAAGATCTGGATAAAATGACTCTGTGAAGAGAAATTCAGATAATTGGCGATATCAACTACTGCTTTATCAGAGTATCGGAGCAGGTGAGTGGCTTTTTCGATTTTTTTCTCGCGGATGTAATCACTTATGGATACTCCAAGATTCTGTTTGAATACTCTGGACAGATAACTGGGAGAGAGTCCGGTATGTTCTGACAGATCCTGAATGGTGATACGCTCTTTAATGTGACCGTAAATATAGTCCACACATTGCATGACCGGTCTGGAAAGAATAGAGCTTTTTTTCTGGAGGATCATTTTTTCGGTAAAATCTCTGGCCATAATATGATGCAGATCTGCAATCTGGCGTACAGTGGTGCAGGAATCCATTTTCAGAATGTAAAAATCGCTGAGACGATATGCCTGTTCAGGCTCCAGTCCACCGTCAATACAGTAACGGGTGAGCATGGCAGTAGTGACAACGAAATGATACTTCAGGTTGGTCAGAGGATTTTTGGAGAGGATACCGGTTCCCTTCAGATGAAGAAAAGAGTCTTCCTCGCAGTTTTTGTTTACAGCTTCCATATCACCGGCTCTTACGGCATTGTAAAAAGAATATTCCACAGAGGGAGAGCGATGAAGAGCTTCCGGTTCTGTATCTTTCAGCTCATTAGTAATCCAGTCTTGGGAAATGGACATATTGATATCCTCCTTATATGTTGATGTTTAAGGAATGTGTTGTTTTTTTATATTATGACATGAATCTGACATTTTGTTAAGATTAATAATATAATCGCAGATAAAAAAATGGTATATTTTCATCATCAAAGGTAAAGCATCGGGGATGCTACAGAAAAAGGAGGATTTATACTATGAAAAAAAGAGCGGTATCTATGATCCTTGCAGCAGCAATGGTTTGTGGAATGATGGCAGCAAATGTAAGCTGTGTATCTGCAAAAGGATCGGATGAGGGAAAAGTGATCAATATTTATTCCTGGAATGATGAGTTCCGTCAGAGACTGGAAGCTATTTATCCGGAAG
>NZ_JBDGAB010000071.1:0-17077 GCF_040910705.1 Blautia sp. RTP21359st1_E11_RTP21359_211015 | reverse complement strand
AATAAAAAATACAGAATAAAAATATGCATGTTTTTACAAGCCCCGTCCGAGATTTATCTCGGGCGCGGGTTATTGACGTTTAATCCTCCTTGCGTTTCATATCTTAAATATGCTGCTTTTTCGTATTTCTGTGAAAATTTGCGGAAAAACATTTTGCTTTTGTGGTAGCAAATGGAAATTTTCGGTAATTCACTCGCAAACCTTTTTTCTTTTTTTTAAAAATCCTGCATACTAGAATAAACAATCAACTTATTTCAGGAGGAAAATTTATGCAGAACTATCAGATTAGAAAAAAAATCCATCCAAAACAGAGTGTCGCTGTTCTTTTAAAAGAAGACTACGAAAATGGAAATCTTACATACGGAATCGTAGATGAGATTTTAACAAAAACCGAAACTCATTACAGGGGGATTAAAGTGAAAATCAAGCCGGAAAATGAGACAGAGGAAGAAAAAGAAATCCGAAAAGAAAATCCAGATTACCGCCTCGTTGGCAGGGTAAAAGCAATTCTTCCAAAACAGAAAGCGAAGTGACCTGGATGGCTGAAGGATATATTTACATAATGACAAACCCATGTCTACATGACATGGTCAAAATCGGCTATGCCTCCGACGTGGAGGCTCGCCGAAAACAGTTAAGCACTACTGCACTTCCTTTCGAATACGAGATATATGCAACATACGAGACATCAGGTCAGCTGGAGGATAAAAAACTGCACGAATTAATCGATACATTGAACCCGAAATTACGTCTCGCCAAAAATCGGGAATTCTTCGCAATGTCGGCAGAAAAAGCTTACCGATTGCTTGAGGCTATCGCTATCATATCAGGCAGCGCTGACAAATTGAAGCGCGTGGCTCCGATGCAAGGCGAAGGCGTAGTAAACAGCACAAGAAAGCAGTCTCATTGTTCAGGCAGCAGCGGACGAAAACAAAGACCGGCAATCAACTTTCAAAAATGCGGCATACCAGTCGGTGCAGAACTTGTGTTTATCGACGACGATTCCGTCAGGGCGACGGTCGTGGACGCAGAAAAGAATAAAGTAGAGTACAATGGCGAGACCACTTCTCTTTCGCCGCTTGCTGAAAAGCTCCGAAATGTATCAGCCATCCAGGGAGCTTCTGTTTTTACATACAATGGGAAAAAGATTACGGATATTGCAGAGGAGACACAATGGAAAGAAGAATGATTGTCTATCCTGGCCAAACATCCAGAGCAACAGAAAAGGCGCTTTTGGCGCCTTTTTTTTGTTTTTCTTTTGCCTCGTTGTATGATATACTGAATACATCCGCAATTTGTTAACAGATGCTACATTTTGCATATTGAATATACATAGCAAACAAGAAAGGGGAATGCAAAATGCAGGACAAAAAATTTACAGAAAGACTGAAACAGCGCCTCACGATTGAGTTTCAAAACCAGGACCGCAGTGGAGCATATGGCTTTACACAGCGCAGCATGGCTTACAACTCCAATAAGATTGAAGGAAGTACATTGACGGAAAGGCAGACCGCATCATTATTTGATACAGGTACATTTTTCGCAGATGACGAAGACACAATCTTCAGAGCAAAAGACGTGGAAGAAATGAACGGTCATTTTAAGATGTTTAACTACATGATGAAGCACACAGGTGAACCGCTTACTGCCGATATTATCAAAGGCATGCATAAAAACCTCAAAGAGGGTGTCTTCGAAGATATGGCAAACGGATACGCAGTCGGAGACTGGAAAAAGCGTGCAAACCTTGTAGGGAATATTACCACTGCTCCTCCACAGGAAGTACCGGCAATGGTTGAAGCTCTACTTGCCAAGTATACCGGCAAAAAGAAAATTGAGCTGCGAGATATTGCAAAATTCCATGCTATCTTTGAAAATATCCACCCGTTCCAGGATGGGAATGGCCGCGTTGGACGCATGATTCTGTTAAAGCAGTGTCTTGACGCAGACATTACACCTGTCGTAATCAGAGACGAAAACAAAATCAAGTATTACCGGTATCTTAGTGCCGCGCAGAACAAGCACGATTATGCGCCGCTTATTGATTTTTTTGAATCAGAACAAAAATGGTATCAAGAAAAAGTAATACCTATGATTTTTGATTATGATGAATTGCAGTAAACAGCAAGAAAGGGGACATATAACATGGCAGGGATATCAGGAAGCTTAAGCGACATTGATGCTATTGAGCGAGAGATGTTTGATGATTATAATGGCGAAGGTCCAAAACACAAAGCTGAGGAAGAATTTTATGGAGAGATGCTTGATGACGAACTCCTGATTGAAGACTATGAACCAGATTTAAGTGATGAAGATGCAAAACCGACAACGATGAGCGAATGCTCTATGTTTTTGGTGCAACATATGATTGACGACGAATTATTTTCTTCGTTAATGACACCACAGAGGCTTATCGATTATATCAATATGGACGATTGCCACGGTGAGTCATACGAAATTTTTGACTGTATGTCTGAATTCGGAAAAGTCAAGCCACTCAGATACAAAGGCTGGCAGCCAGGATGTCTGATTGAGGTTGTAGACGAGGCCGGCAAAGTCGTTCTTCGTGGATATGGCGAAGACCACTAACTTTTTATTTTTTCTGTATTTTATCAAGCACAAATAACAGGCCGATTAATCGGCCTGTTCGTTTTGTTTTTCTGCTTGTTTTTCTTTTTATCTTTTTTATTTTTCACTTATTTTATTTTTATTACATTTCGCATCTCTGAGCGGCGCTGTCAGAAACGCCATAGACGCATGAGATACCTGTGCCGCCAGCTTCCCGGCAGACATATTTAAGTCTTTTCTTGCGATTATTAATTGCCGCATGTGTTTTTACCTCCTGGCTTGATTATTTTTTTTGACTCATTTTAGACGGAAAAATCAAGGTTATCGATGATATTGTCCTTATTGCATTTCTTATACAAATCGCTTGCAGCATTAAGCACAATCATCTTATTAACCAATTTTGAAATCCACTCTTCAGGAATAGCATTAAGGCCGTAAATAATGCCAGCAATTCCGCCTGTTATAGCGCCGACAGTATCTGTATCATCGCCAAGATTCACCGCTGTTAAGACAGCATCCTTATATGTTGTTGTATGGAAAATACACCACAAAACGGCCTCTAATGTATCTATTACATACCCAGATGACTTAACACTTGATGCTGGCATAGAAAGTATCTTTCCTGAGAAAATATTTGCAAACGCAGATTGTATCTTGTCTTCTGTGTAATATTCAGCAAATTCACGACATACGGCATCATATGCAGTTCTAATGCTATTTGTTTTTAGCAGGCGGATTATTAGTTCCACGAGAAAATGACAGGCAACTTTTGAAATAATATTTGCATGCGTTAAGGATGATACCTGATATATCATATTCTTCTTTTCTTCAAAATTATCAACATCAAGCAAGTAAAAAGCAAGTGGATGTATACGCATCAGAGAGCCGTTTCCATTACTGTATTCATCTTTCCCTCCGGCTTCAATCGGAGATACTCCCTTATGCATTCTCCATATAGCCTCTCTTGTCGTATTTCCAACATCAAACACCTTCCCGTTTGCTGTATACTTACCTTTATACAACCAATCCATCATCCTGCGGGCTATACTGTCCACGTTAAACTCTTTATCTCCCAAGGCTTTAATTAATGCAATTGTTAATGACGTATCGTCCGACCAGGTTCCAGCTTTCTGATTATGCGTCCCTTTGCCCCTCATGTCTTTAACCGGGTTTTTACTTAATTCTTCTCTTGAAGCAAACTCAACGGGCACTCCTAACGCATCGCCTACTGCCAAACCAACAATTGAAGCCATGATTACATTGTTTAGCATACAATACTTTTCACATTTAGTCCTTCCTATCATGACGCCAACAGGCTTTATTTTTTTATATTTTGAGCACCAAGTCTTTCCTGGTATATTATATTGACAGCTTTCGCAGTAGGTCTCTTTAACTTCAAATAAATCATTTTTAATATCTCTCATTTTTCACCTCTTCTTTCTTTATTTTTCAGCTTCTTCAGCCCCTTCCGGTTCGGCTCCTTTTTCGGCTCCTTTTTGGCTCCTTTTTGGCTCCTTTTTTTTCTTCTTTTTTTAATATGCTGAATTTTGAGATTTTTTTGATTTTCTTTTTATTTTTTTGCTTTCTTTATTTTCTGTTTATGCAGCAAAAATGTACAGAAAAAAGCAGCCGGCGAAGCCGGCTGCGGTAATACGTTCTCTTTATGCTGCGTCATTTACGTTTTCTTCTTTTCTAGTGTCATCTATAACGCCAAGCTTTTTAAGTTCCTTGTCAAGGTATTCTTCAACACTTTCATATGTGTCATATGTATATTTAACAGTAATCAGTTTATAGCTATGCTTTTTGGCATAGTCGCGTTTTCTTTTGTCGTGTTCTTTTTGTTTTTTGAATTGTTCTTCACCGCCGAAATATTCCACAGCTTCGTAGTGCTGTATGCCGTTATATTCAATTAAGATAAGTCCATACTTTTCATCAGGTATTGAAAAATCATATGATAATTGACCATCGCCAGTACCGAGTAAATCAGAAAATTTTTGCTGAACATTAAAAGAAATATTATCTTTCTGAAGATACTGCTTTATATATTCTTCGCCTTTATAAGTTGTTAAATATGGACAGCCACTTCCTCTATTGCGATTTAATATAACGGCTTGCCATTCAAAATTAAAATGTTTCCCTGTTTTTGGGTCATCATATGGCAAGTACCACCATACCTTTTCCCTCGACCCCGCCACAACATCATGCGGGGTTAATTTGCTATTTTTAGTAGGATGCCATTCTTTTGCAAGGTTTGGATTTACCGTTGATAAATCGTTAAAATCCCTCCATACGGCTCTATTATTAACAAATGGGCATCCAATACCACGATTACGATGATTAATTGACGCTTGCCATTCAAAATCAAAATGTTTTCCTCTTAAATCTTTGACTGGATAATCTGTTGGCACATCGTATGGAAGCAACCACCATATTTGTTTATTTAATCCACAAGTTACATCCTCCGGTGTTAAATCTCCATTTTTAGTGGGATGCCATTCCTTCGCAAGTTTTGGGTTAACTGTTTGTAAGTCATTAAACCCTTTCCATAGCATTGGATGATAGCTTAAATAAGGACATGTTGCATTTTTAAAAACCCTATCAGGTATTCTTGCTTGCCATTCAAAATCAAAATGTTTTCCTCTTAGATGCTTAATCGGATAATCCATTGGTACATCATATGGCAACAGCCACCATACTTTTTTGTCAGAATTTGCTGTGATTTGTGTTGGTTTCAAATCTCCATTTTTAATCGGGTGCCATTCTTTTGCTAATTCAGGACTAACAGTTGCAAGGTCGTTAAAGCCCTGCCATACAGCATAACCACTTAAAAAGGGGCAACCATTACCATTATTTCTACCTGCAATACCTGCTTTCCATTGAAAATCAATATGCTTGCCGCGCAAACCTTCTACTATATAATCATCTGGAATATCATATGATAAATGCCACCATACTTTTTTGCTTGAATTGGCGGCAACATTTTGTGGACTCAAATTAGCATTCAAGTCATAAGCCCATTCATCAGCAAGATTTGGATTGGTTGTTGCCAGGTCATTAAAGCCCTTCCAAATAGCTTGACCGCTCAAAAATGGACAATCATTTCCGTTTTGCCTCTTGTTTGGACTTGCCTGCCATTCAAAATTAAAATGCTTTCCTCTTAGTGATTTAATTGGATAATCCATTGGTACATCATACGGTAATAACCACCATACTTTTTTGTTTGAATTTGACATTACATCATATGGCGTTAACTTTCCATTTTTCGTAGGGTGCCACTCATTAGCCAATTCTGGATTTATTGTAGCTAAGTCGTTGAATCCGCTTAATACATTTTTTCCTGTTAAAAATGGACAGCCTGTGTTATAATTAACACGGTCATTAATTCTAACACACCATTCAAAATTAAAATGTTTCCCTCTTAGAGACTCAATTGAATAATCCATTGGAACATCATATGGCAGATACCACCAAACTTTTTGATGTGAACACATATGAACATTTTCTGGTTTTAAATCTCCATTTTTTGTGGGATGCCATTCCTTTGCTAATTTCGGATAAGCTGTTGCTAAGTCGTTAAATCCTTTCAAAATTTTATTTCCAGTCAAAAATGGGCATTTCCGGCCCTGATTACGAGAATTTATTGAAGACATCCATTCAAAATTAAAAGGCTTTCCTCTTAATGATTCGATAGGATAATCCATTGGCACGTTATAATTCAGAAGCCACCAGACCGAAATTGTCGAGCCTGCAGTAACTTGCGTTGGTTTTAAATCTCCATTTTTTGTGGGATGCCATTCCTTCGCTAACACTGGATTTACTGTAGCCAAATCGTTAAATCCACTATATACATCATTTCCAGTCAGAAATGGGCATTCAGAATTATGACTAGTACGGTCATTAATCCGAGCTTCCCATTCAAATTCAAAATGCTTCCCTCTTAAATGCTCAACCGGATAATCATCCGGAACATCATAAGGTAATTTCCACCAAATTTTCTTTTTGCATCCACAACTCACATCCTCCGGTTTCAAATCCACATTCTTCTCATAATTCCACTCTTTCGCCAAGTCCGGCCGCGCCTCTGCCAGCGACACAAAATCTTTCTTCATCTATTAAAACGCCTCCATTTTTGGATTTGTTTTAATATGCTGAATTTTGTATCAAAACAAACGTCCGCCGCTCAATCTTATCTATATCCAGGCGTCAGCCAAATTTTATTTTCTTTTTCCGTTTTTTCTACACCACAAAAAGAGCCAAAACCATTTCTGATTTTGGCCCGCTGCCGGCAGTACGCTATTGATTTTTCGTTTTTCTTTCTATTTTCCTTTCATACTTTTTTACCGCCTGCTCTCCAGCTTCCTTTACTTGCTCCTTCACATATTCCAGCGTTTCTTTTGAACAATATTCATTCCACATTTTTAAACACTGCGGCACAATAAAAGTATATTTTCCTCTTGCTTTTCTGTATCTGATTTCTATTGTCACATGCTCGCTAATCATTTTGGAGGGTCTTATTCCCACAGAAATTGAATGCGATTGCTCACGACTTAATGGCATATGCGAATTAGCGAAATCTAAATACTTTTCAATCAAATCAAAATCTTCTATAAAGCATAATGTGAACTCATTTTTATTCTCATCCAATATAATCCAGCCTGGTTTCCCAGACTCACATGTCTTTTTTATCTTTTGAAATATTAATTTATGTATTGGTACATTGAATTCATCCCGCACCTGGTCTCCAGCTTTATATGTCATATGCTTTCCCTCTTTTTTATTTTTTTACACATACAAAATGCCGGATTTTTCCCCAACCACGATTATTTTTTCCAATTTTTTTTATGCTTTTTTTTGTTTATCTCCGCACCGTCCTCGCACAAAAAAAGAGCCAAAACCATTTCGGTTTTGGCTCGCAAACACTTAATCAAGCATAAGTTTGATGAAGAAATCAGACTTTTTATTGTGAGACTCAATTTTATCAAATGGAAATGCCCAGTAATCCCCTTCATCATCCCAGTTGTATAGACTTTTTACGATATTTCCGCCCTTTTCTTTGTCGTCATATACAATGCGGACATAACAGAATTTTGGAATACCATTAACGTACTTGAAATTCACGATGATTCGAGAATCCTCCTGCTCGATTCCTCTTTCTTTTTCTTCTTCTTCATTCATTTTTTTTGCGTTTAAAAGCACAAGCTTAGCGATTTCGCCGCTTTTATCAAATGTTTTGCATGCATTAAAGACATCCCAGATTTCATCGTCGTTTTCAACAACAAAATCTTCAAACTCGTCAAATCGCTTACCGTTTATACCGCTGTAAGCTGTTTCCGATGCAATTTCAGATGACTCGTTGATTTTACACAACATATCAATAATCTGCAGCTGGTTAGTATTCAGGTCTTCAACTTGAAGCATCTCTCCAATCATTTCTCCAAGTGCTTTTTTGTTTGTTTTTTTCATGTTTTTTCTCCTTTTCTTGGTTGATTATTTTTTACAAATATAATATGCCGAACTTTTTCCAAGCCGCGATTATTTTTTTTATTTATCTCATGCCACAGCCACAAAAAAAAGAGCCAAAACCATTTCTGGTTTTGACTCTGCACTATTAGATGACGCGGACAACGTAAGAGAACGCCCGTTCTTCGCCATGATATACCTCATGACGCATATATACCGGGCCGCTCTCCTCGGCATCCAGCAGATGAGCCACGAACTTCATAACGGCCATCACATCGGCAGTGACAGGCATTGCGATGCCGACGCCGTCAATATAATCGGCCATGGATGCAACGGCCGCCATTGCCAGAAGCAGTCTGTCATCGTCAATGGATAAACTCCACGCCTGAAGTGCTTCTTCTACTGGATAGCACATCAGACCACTGGTCTGACTCTTGTACTGCGGCCTTGGCATAGTCTTAGGCAACTCAACCAAGATATTTCTTGCCTTATCTACCATTGCGGCATCAATGCTTCCAACGAGTGCTCCATAGTTTTTCATTGTGTTCATCATAACTTTCCTCTCTTTCTTGCTGAAAAAATCAGCATGTAAAAATTTTAATTTAATATCATTTTTAATATGCCGATTTTTCCACGCAACAAAAAAGCGGCCTCATGCCGCCCTGCTGTCTCGAATTCTAGTTATTGTCCCTTACTCCAAATTTCTCAAAAATCTTTTCATATTTTCCTGCATTTTTCTCCTCATCATAAATCGTCAGATTCATTACGTGAGAGATATCCAGGCTTAAGATTCCGAGGATGGATTTTGCATCAACGATATATCGTCTGTCCGGATTGCTTAAATCAGCGTTAACATCAACCTTGCTGATTTCGTTTACAAAATCTTTAACTTTACTGATAGTTTCAATTTTAATTTTTCTTGTAATCATTTTTCTCTCTCCTTTTTTGTCTTCCGGCTTCGCCGGGTGCTTATCTTCGATTACAAGAATAATATGCTAAAAAAATTTAAAAATGAAACACTTTTTGGGCGTACAAAATGGCCCTGTTTTTGCTTTGTTTTTGTGTATTTTTACCAATTTCTTTCTGGTTTTATTAAGAAAAAAGGATTTTTTGAGGCTCCTTTTGTGCATTTTTTTCTAATCGGCAAAAAAGTGCAGGCAGCCGACCAGACGCTACGGGCAGTATACAAGCAGCAGCATTCAGACAGCTAGCGAACAGCATGCACAGACGAGCATTTCAGCCAGCAAAAGTCAGTATTCCTTCAGCTGCCAACTTCTTCTCATCTTGCTTCTTTACAGAACCCAACGTCTTCTGGCCGCCAGATTAACTCCTCCCGGCGCCAGCCGGCAAACATCATGCCGCCGTTCTTCTTTTCTTACAGAGCAAATCTCAGCCTTCCGCCCTCCAGCAACCTCACTTTCGCAAACCCCTTTCAACTTTCATCCCTTCCGTCCTCCAACCGTTCAAACATTCCGCATCCCCTTTCTCCATTAACTTTCCACCCAAAAAAAACTGAGCCGAAGGCTCAGTTTTTCCCGTTGTATATAAGTTCTATCTTTCCCGGATTATGTAATCCGCAATCTTCTTCCTGAAATACAAAGCCAAAGTGTTTAAGGATGCCCGCAAAGTCTGGTTCCTTGCTTTTATCAAGTATCATCACCGGCTTTTCATTTTCCAGCCACTCAAGGCTTAACTCCATCAGCCTTCTTCCGAGACCATTATGGCGATACTGTTCTGCAACATACACCGTGCATATTTTTGCCTCTTCTTTTGTTGATTTCAGGATTGTGACCCCGGCAATCTCATATTCCTTTTCACAGATTACGATTTCGTACTCCGGCTTTAAGCGCAGGTCGTCAGTAAACAAGCCGCTATACCAAGCAGAAAATTCCGGGTGCTGTATATTTGCTTCCATAAGAAACAGATATATGCAGTTGTAATACATCTGCTGTTCTAATTTTGTCAACTCAGAAAGTTTAAAATACATTTCCATTACAAATTCCTCTCTTTCTTTGCCGATTTTTTGGCAACATTTACATATCCAATATGCAAAAAAAAGAAAGCGAGAAAAAAAACCAAAAAAAGAGAAAGCCACTACGCTTTCTCCTCGTATTTTTTCATCCATTCAGCGAATTCCTGTTTCTTCTGAGTCAGAGACTTAACGCTGTATCCGTAAGGGTACGGTTTACATGCATCGTGCTCGAAGAAATATCAGTCCGGGCCGGAAAATCTATAATTCTGATAGTTATCAAATTTGACAAATCTCTTCTGATTTCCGTCATACCGGCCTGTCTTATACGACATCATTATCACGACGGTCGCCAATGCCTGCTCGCTTTTGCAGTAATACCCGCCATCAACACATCTGACGCCCATTTTCCTGGCCGTCTGCTGCCATTTAAGGTACTCGTCATGCAGGAAAGCTTCGCTCTCCTGAGAGAACCGCTTTCCGTCTTCTGTAATGTAGACAACTCTCGTAGAGAGTCTTCCGCAAATCTCTTCTTTTTCTTTCCGGATTGCCATACGACCACCGCCTATCAGTTAATCTGTACAATCTGCTCATACAGCAACATGTCTTTTCCTCCAGGTATCATCATATTTTCATGGTAATGCCCAAAGAACCATTTTTTGTATTCTGCTTTCTGTTTTACCTGTTCAAGATACCTGTTTAACTCATCAGGCTCATTCACACGCAGGATGAAATATTTATCAGAAGCCGGACAGTCATGCGAAAAAATGAAATCTACTTTATATTTTTCATCTTCAAGCATGGCCCAGCCGCGTTCCATCTCCATCTGCTCTGGCATTTCCTGTTCCCACCATGAAATATGATTTACACGAAACGTTTTTCCTTCAAGATTCCATCTTTCAGCCTCTTTATTAGCCAGTTTTTTGCTTTCAAATTCTTCTGCTTTAAGGATTCCACCGCTGATGTCATGGCTTCTTGCACCTCCAAAGGCAAAGCACTTGCACCCATCAATATCGAAAACATATCCCCGTTCAAGCATAAGAACAGATGGGCGAATCTCTCTTACAATTCCGCCGTGCCATTCTTTTTGTGGGTATCCATTCAGTATTCTATTTTTCTTTACATCGCTCAGTCCTTTAAAAATCCAGGAGTCTAGCGCTTTTTTGTCATTTATACCAACCAGACGGTCGTAATTTTCATGATTTCCTGGCACAAATAATGTTGTAAAATTACGCGATTCAAGCCAGTCTAGGTTATATTTTTCTTCCGGAGACTCTCCTTTAAAATCCCAGACGCCACCAAAATCTCCACAGATTACTACATAGTCATCTTTCGTCATCATTTTTTGTTCCGGGAAAGAATCTATATTTAATCTGTGCATAAATCCATCAACACTGTAAAATCCATATTGTTTAGCACCGTGAGTATCTCCAGTCACATAAATTGCCATATCAATTCCTCCTCTTTTTTTTGTGGAATTAATATGACGAATTTTCGGCCAAGCTGAAAATATTTGCGAATAATTATTGTTTGTTTGATGTCTGGCGGCTCTTCCACCAATCCGAAATAAGCAGGGGCTTTATCCCCTGCTCCTTCCTATCTCTCCTTCTTCCACTCTCGAGCCTGGAAACTGCTTTCCTTCACATTATCAGAGTCTTTTTCGGCAGCCTTTTCTTTCTGGCTTTCCGCTCTTTTAACCGCCTTTTTAATCCTTTCATCTTTGTACTCCCTTGATTTTAACACAAGACTTCTATAACGTTCATACGACTTAATATTCACATATCTGCAGTTAACTGTATCGAAACATTTCTCTCCTCTGGCCATCTCATATTCATTTGCACTTGCGATGATGTAGATATCTTTATCCGGATAACAATCAAATATAGTATCAAACAGGCCACGTTTCAAGTCCTCAATCGCATCAACACTGAATCCGCTATCCACTCCATCAAGAAAAATCCAAAACTCTTTTTCGTCCGGATATTTTTTCATAAGAGAACCAATTTTCATGGATAGTTTCTGCATATTTAATGCAATCTTCTCTCCTTCGCTTGACATCACACTATCTGCAACAAATGTCATATCTCCGCAAAGTATGGATTCGCTTATTGAAGATGCTCCGCCATGAATATAGTTGTCGTAATTGATAACACACGGATTTTTAAGCTCTTTCTCCACCTGTAACCGAACCTGTCGCATCAATGTGGTTTTTCCGCATCCATTGCATCCAATCAGGACCGTAAGTCCAGGTTCAAACTCTACATGCATTTTTCTATATAAATAGTCCTTCTCATCGTAATAGTCTCTTTCAATTTTAAATTTTCTTCCCATATAATTTTGTAATCTCCTTTTCTAATTTTTTTTTGTTATTAGGCGGAAGGCCGCGGTCAATCTCACATTGCCAGTCGGCCCTCAATATGTTTTTGGGGCACTACGTATATTTTTCGCAGTTCCTTCGCTTCGAACTGTTTATTTCTTGACGTAATTAATATGCTTGATTTTTTTATTTTTGTTGTTTTTTTGCGAGCTTTTTTATTTTTTTTGCATTACAAAAGGCCTACCGCTAAAGCAGGCCTTAAAACAACTTTCTTATGCATATCATCGACGGACGGAAAACCCTGCGGTCAAACCTGTTTGCCCGTCGGTCTGAAGGTAATTGATAACTCGCCGTTGTCGGCTCGTTACCAGATTACGCTTCGCTTCAATTCCAGCTCGGACTCCGTCCTTGCTGTCACATGAAACATTGGACACGTACGCGGGAGTCGAAAACCCCGTCCGCGTCTGATGCAAGCGAGCATAAGCTCACTGCATCATCTTATGTCTTTTAATGCTATTCCTTCCATTCGATAAAACCGGATAACCGATAAGGCTGAATATATATCAACAACCTTGAACAGACATTCCATGAATACACCTTCATCTTGCATGTTTTCATCGACGGACGGGAAACCGCGGTCAAACTTGTTTGCCCATCGGTCTGAAGGCAATTGGATGCGTACGTGGGAGTCGGAAGCCCCGTTCGCGTCTGGTGCAAGCGAGCATAAGCTCGCTGCATCATACGATTTGAATTTGTCTTTCAAAATAGCTTCCATCCCTTTTTTAGCCATTTTTTCCATTACACTTCCAATGGAGATGTCTAACTCTTCCCCGTAAGTCGTATAATATTCGTCATATCCATTTTCGCCCTCGCATAAGAAAACTTTTCCTGAAAATTCGTTCAAGAAATCTTTTATTGTAAGATTTTTGCAAATATAACCGTTTTCCAATAAAACACCGTCTCGAGCCTTCCTGCTCTGCGAATTTTCTAATATAAAATGTGCTGGCCATGGGTCCAAGCATTTTCTTATTTCATATAAAATGCTTGCCTCTGCTATCGGCCTTCCAAACAGAAGCCAATTTTCCAATCCTTTTAAAACAGTGCTCTCGTTTGCAGCAATGTAATTTTTATACGCTTCGTGTCTGTCGTTCTCTGATGCCATACAAACCGGCCTCCCTTCTCTTTTGTGTAAAAAATTGCTTTTATTCCCATTCTTCTTTTACGTATTTCTTATATCTTCATAATGAAGAATTTTTGTTGATACAAAAACGCAAAACAGCCGTCTTAAGCTGTTTTGCGCTCATGTTTTTTTGTATTTTGTTTTTCAAGCAGGAATCCTGCATCCTCTGATATCCTAGACCCCAGCCTTGTATTTCTATTGACAACAGTGAGGTTCTTAACTGCTCTGGCCACTGCGTTTTTCTGTCCAAATAACACGAATACTTTTTTTGCTCGCGTCACGGCTGTGTACAACAGGTTTCTCTGCAGCATGATATAATTTGCGGTTGTAAGCGGCATCACAACAATATCATACTCGCTTCCCTGGCTCTTATGTATCGTTGTTGCATAAGCAAGGATAAAATCCTGCGCTTTGCTTAAATCAAAATGGACTCTGTTTCCATCAAAATCAACAACAAATCCTCTTTTTGCGCTTTCATCGGCATTGTCTTCATCAGCATCGTCTGCTTCATTCTGCGTCAGACAGATTGAAACAATCTTGCCTACATCACCATTGAATATCTTTTTATCGTAATCATTACATGTGTACATTACCTTGTCTCCAACCCTCAGCAGGTGGTCATTACATGGTATAATTTGTTTTGTTGTACTTGGCGGGTTAATCCTGTTCTGAATATAGTCGTTAAGCTCCCAGACGCCAGTCGGCCCTTTCTTCATTGGTGCCAGAACCTGTATCTCATCAGCACTCACGTTATAATATCTCGGCAAATTGTCACACACATACGTTACGATATAATCTCTGATTCGTTCCTGTTCCATTCCGTCAACGTCCATGAAAAAATAATCTCCATTTCTGTTATTTTTGAAACTTGGAACAACACCTTCATTAATCAGATGCGCGTTTTTTATAATCTGGCTTTCTGCTGCCTGACGGAATATGGTCTTCAGCCTTACGATTGGAACAACATTAGAATCAATCATTTCATGCAATACGTTTCCACAGCCAACACTTGGCAACTGGTCGATATCACCAACCAAAATCAGTTTCATGCCTTCTGGAATAGCCTTTAATACTGATGCCATTAATTCCATATCAATCATTGAACTTTCGTCAATAATGATGGCATCGCCTTCCAATGGTGCTTTTTCATTTTTTCCAAATTTGAAGCCGTATGCCCCTTCACTTTTTACTTCCAGGGTACGATGTATTGTTTGAGCTTTCTCTCCAGTTGTTTCTTTCATCCTCTTTGAAGCCTTACCTGTCGGTGCTGCACATAAAATCGCATCCATCCCATGTTTTTTCAGCATATGGATGATTCCGTTAACTGTTGTGGTTTTTCCTGTACCAGGTCCCCCTGTCAAGATTAGTACATTTGACCGACATGATTCTATAATAGCCTGTACCTGTTCCGGTGCGTAATCCCTATCCAGTTCTTTTCCCATTGCTTTTACTTCTTTTTTTGTTACATTCACCCTTTTTGTTTTGCTCTGAAGCAATTCTACTATTTTTTTTGCAGCATATGTTTCTGCTTTATACAGAGGAATCAGATAGAGTGCATCGTCTTCGAATATAATTTTCTTTTTCTGAATCAGACTTTTCACTGCATTTTCTACATAAGAAACATCCAGCTGCAAGAAATCGCGGCAGTCCTTCTCCACTTTTTCTCTATACCCAAACACGTCGCCATCTTCGCTCATCTGCTTTAATACATACATAACAGCACTTTCAACACGGAACGGACTATCCTTTGGCATACCATTCTTTAGCGCAATCTCGTCTGCTTTTAAAAAGCCAATTCCTTTCACTTCGTCAGCCAGTCTATACGGGTTTTCGTTAATCACCTTAATGCTATCAAGACCGTAACGCTTATAAATACGATTTGCATATGCAGGACTGATGCCGAAGCCTTGAATATACATCATGATAGTCTGAATCATATTCTGTTCTTCGAGCTTTTCCTTTGCACATTTCTTTATCTTTTCAATGCTTTTCTTTCCAATCCCTTTTATCTGCTGTAATAGCTCGGTCTGATATATGAGCACATCAAAAGTATTGTCACCGAATTTATTGACAATAGCCTCCGCCCTTTTTTGTGATATGCCATCAATATTACCTTGTTTTAAATACCACAAGATACTTTTTTTGTCCTGTGGAATAATCTTAACATAAGCATCCATTTTAAAGCCGATTCCATATTTAGGATGTTCATCCCAGTCTCCCGTTGCAAATACTTCATCTCCATCAGTGACATCAAACATCTGACCTTTCATACTGCATTTGCATATTCTTTCCCCTGTCTTCGCATTAAAAGCCACACCGGCAATAATCTTGAAGCCAGTTTCGTTCTCATATATGACGGCTTTTGCCTTGAATTTTATAGATTCTTTTGCTCTTTCTTTTAACATTGTCTTCTATATGCAACTGGCCCTTTGCCAGTGATTACCTCCTGTTTTTCTATATTTAATATGATGAAAAAACATTTTTTTAACATTTTTAGCGTATTTTTTTGTGAACCTCACATGACTTAAGTCACGTGCTTCAAGCAATGTGTCATGCCCCCTCTACCTTTTTAATCGGTAAAGCGCCCTGTCTCTGAATACGGTTTAAGCTTAGTAAGAGCATCCCGAAGAATGCTAAATCTCTGAATCTGACGAAACAGAGACCCACACAAAAACTAGAACATAGACAGGTGGGCAAATACATCTCTACGCTGCGGAAAGCTCTTTTGCAAGCGCCCGCAGTGTTGATAATGTACAGGAGGTTCTACGCCCAGCGTCAGGAACTTTTGCCTTTACGAGGGACTCTTCCGTCGCCGGAAGAGATTTAAGGAGTCCACGGATAAAATATCTGGCGCCGATATTGTAGCTGGCGCTCAGGTCGCAGTTATATTGCTTGCCTGTCGTGAACGTTGCAAGTGCATGATTATTATTATCTCTGGTAACGCTTCCGCTTCCATCAAAAGCAAGAACGCTTGTCTTCCATGCACAGATTGTTGCAATCCTTATACCGAGGAGATGCGCTTTTTGTTCTACCTTCTCACGGATGATTCCGTGATTCCACATAGACAGTCTCTGCGCTTTACTGCCTCGCTTCTTGCACCCCTTGAAGCCCAGATGCTCCATTACAATAGCGTCTACGGAATGCTGAGATGCAAATTCTACGATTGCCGCTGATATTTTCTTTGCACGGTCTTCATTTAAGCGCTTTACATAAGCCCAAAGGCCTCTGGTGCTTTTTGGACCGTACTTGGACTGTTTACGGCGTGTTCTGTTCATAGCATGAAACATCCGGTCTTTGTCACTTGTAAAATCAATAAACTTTCTTGCAAGGATAGTTCCATCTGCCTTCATTATGCTGCACACTGCATCCGTATTGATTCCAAGGTCTACTGCACAGATAATCTGTTCTGCAATAGGTGTATCGCTTAAAATTACGGTTTCCGTAAAAGAAAATCTCAGATAGTATTTGTTATGTATTTTTTCTAAAGTAGGGGCGCTTTTGTCTTTACAGGCTCCCCAGTATTTATTTATATAATTAATGTCAGTTCTTCTTAACTTAACAGGAGCCCATATCCAGTCCTTAT
>NZ_JBDGAB010000070.1:0-17312 GCF_040910705.1 Blautia sp. RTP21359st1_E11_RTP21359_211015 | reverse complement strand
AAGACCCTGAAATACGTTCACAAGTCCAGCCGCAAGTACCCGGTTGAAGCCGGAAGAACTTACTACTATATGGTAAGAGGTTATAACAAGACGTTTAAGACTTACGGCAGTTACAACAAAGCAGGACTGCAGGTTGTCATTCCAGAGAGACCGGCTGCAACGCCTACTGCCGTTCCGACAGTTGCGCCGACAGCAACGCCGAAGCCGACACAGAAACCGAAGCCGACGGCAACACCAAAGCCGACACAGAAGCCAAAACCAACGGCTACTCCGAAACCCACACAGAAGCCAAAACCTACCGCAACACCAACCCCAGACCCGGACAGCCCGTCTGAGATTAACAAAAAAATCAAAGAGGTAGTTAAGCTGACAAATCAGGTCAGGGTTAAGCATGGTTCAGTAGCTGTTGTTGAAGATGCCGCTCTTGATGCCGGTGCAGCGGTCAGGGCGAAGGAGATTTATACAAAGTTTAGTCATAGAAGGCCAGACGGAAGCAATTATGGTACTGCTTATTTTGCCGCAGGCGCTGGTAATATATTAGCTGAGAATATCACGACCGGAGATACGCCTAAGAGAGCGGTATATCTATGGGAGAACAGTCGCGGTCATCTTGTTGGAATGATTGACAAAGAAGCGACCCATATTGGCGTTGGCGTTTATAAGAATTTCTGGGTACAGATTTTCGCGAAGAACCCGGGCCAGAAATATACACTGACAGTATATGCAAACGGAGGCACGTTCCCGAGCAAGGGCGGCGTAGAGAAATTTGAGATGAGCGTTCCGGCCATGGCAGACATCAAGCTGTCAACCATTGACATTCCGGAAAAAGAAGGCAGCAGTTTTATGGGATGGACGGAATGTTATGAAAATCCATATTTTGAAGGTGGCTTAATGGATTTGGATTACATTAAAAACAATGACCTTCACATGCCTGAGAGTAAGACGCTTAAAGCCAACTGGTCGGATACCTCCGATTCTTCAAATTAAACGATACAATTTAAGCTCTCCCAACCTTTCCGGTTGGGAGAGCTTTTTTTTGAAATCTTTTTTATGTTTTTTTTGTTCTTTTTAATTATTAACGGACAGGGAAAACTGCGGCCAGGCTTGTCGTCAGGGAAGGAATATTACAAGCAGCCAGACCCGAACGGTCATGTTTTTCGTCGGTTCGAAGGTTGCTGGGTATGTACGGGGAATCGGAAATCCTATCCACGTTCTGCACTCCGGCTCCGACTTCGTCGTCGTTTGTCAGCCCTTACGGACCTGGGTTCTCACCGATTCATTTTTTAATATAGTTTATTTATCACAACCTCTATTTTAGGCAAACACATTGTGTAAAAGCGCTATATTGTATGTGAGAAAGTCAGAATAGTAGGCGGCTGCCTTCTCCTGAAGATTTTATCTAAGGAACAAAGGAGGCGATTAGAATGAAAGCTACAGTATTGCTCTTGTATTTACTGTATGACTGCGTGAAGTTTCTTTACAAAGTCGGAGTTGAGACAGACAAAAAAAAGCCGCCAACTACTCCCAATAGTTGACGACATCTTTAGTATTGCATAATTTGAAAATATAAATTAAGAAGGTAGCCCCTATTTCTGACTTTCCTGTCTCGCTTCATATTATAATAATTATAGCATTTTGTTTAGCATAATACAATATGTATATGTTTTAAGTGAACTACCCACCACTTGCTCGCGCGGAAGTGGGGGTTTCTGGTCTAAGACCATCTTTTTTCCTGCCAACGAAGAACGTAGAATTACGTTCGAAGTCGGGTAATAAGCCCTGCTGCAAAGCAGGCGAATTATCAATGTTGCACAGACAAGCCCCGGTGTTCCACCGGTTGGGTTCGATATATAGGTAATCAGGCCGCAGCCTGTTTTTCTTCAATTAGTGTCTTGAAATAGTTTAGGAAGATACGTTTTCCTTCTTCTCTGATGTTGATTGCAGCATTCCAGTCTCTGTCAATAGTGAACCCTCATTCTTCACAAACATATGTACGTTCATCAAGATTGATTTTCTGAACATGTCCGCAATGGCTGCATGTTTTAGTAGAAGCAAGCCATCGGTCAACTTTAACAAAGCATGAGCCTTTTTGCTCGAGTTTATATGTAAGCATAGTTCTGAACATTCCGAAACCATTATCATGCAGATTCTTGCCAAGCTTTAATGCCCCGCCTATTGCCCGTAGGTCAATATCTTCAACGGCAATTACATCATATTTCCTTACAAGCCTGGTGATTTCCTGCTGCAGGAAAGCATTACGCTGATTCTTAGTCTTAGCGTGGAGCTTCTGAATCTTAACCTGCAGCTTTGTGTAATTACTGCTACCTTTTTGCTTCTTTGCCAAACGCGCCTGAAGATTACCGAGCTTCTCTTCTGTTCTTTTTTATTTTTAACGTTTCTTTTCTTTACAACAACAAATTGCGATGCTATTGTATAGTTGCAAAAGAAAGGACCATCTAAAATGTCATTATCAACGGGCGTGAAAACCGCGGCCGACTTTGATGCTTCCCCGGTCTTGCCGGATTCGGCACCAGAGCACGCATGATAACTCGCCGTTACCGGCTCGTTACCAGAATAAATGCTCGCCGTATCGGCTCGGTACCAATTTGCGCAGCAAATGTCAAGCGAAGCCGTAAGGCTAGGTGCAGAGAATCAATATGATAACTCGCCGTTACATACTTGGTACACGCGAGCATAGCTCGCGGTATCATAAAGCAAATAAGAGTGCACATATTGTGCACTCTTATTTGCTTTATGCATATATTTTTAAACGAAAAAACATCCCATATCTGGAATGCTTTTCTACCAAAACACCTTGGTGGACAACACTACAGCTGCCTTACACCCTCGTGCACCGTACAGATGAATTACTTGGTATAAAAAATATAGCATATATCTTATTATATGTCAACTATTATTTTTTATTCATCAAGAAAAAGATGAGTGTCATGTCCTGAAGAAAAATCAAAAACTCTATTTCCACAGACATTATTTAATAATATTTTTACCGTTTGTTTGCTTATTTCGTCATGTTTTTCTATATTTCTATAAAATGTATTTGAAATAAAATCAACCAACTGTAAAAGTTTATGGTTTTTTGAATCAGAATACATCACGCTGAACGAATTACAAACAGGATTCATAACATTTAAATGTTGATTTAAATACCCATCCAGAGTATATTTAGCATCTGTCGAGATATTTTGTTCATCAATAATTAAATGCATATCTTGTGTATCATTGTTATATTTGCTTTTATTTCTGAAAAAATTATCATAATAGACCTGCACAATGTAATTAAATGTTCTTGCATGATTTTTTATAAATTCTTCTGTCGTATAATGGTTATCTAATACGATAATGCCAATTTCAAAATCATCTTTACATGTTTTTACAATTTTTTCATAAATCTCTTTTTTCTTCTTTTCTGAAAGTTCTGCTCCTTTTATTTCTCTATTTTTCAGTAAAAGTTTATTATATTTTTGATTTTTCCTAATTAATTTGGCAATTCCTTTTCGAAATTGTTTTTTTAATTTATCGGAATTTCTCGTGAATAGTAATGCAATGATGAAATATCTGTTGCTACTTACATCTGTCTTAGTTATGCTCCCGGATTCGTCAATAAAAACCGTTAAGTCCTTTTTATCCATAGTGTTCCCCAATCTTTATGTATAATACTAGTTTATTATACACTTTTTGCGAAGCTTCGTCTATAATTAGAGAAACATAGTTCCTAAAATGGTTGCTGCCAGAAACAATCGTTATACTGTACCAGGTGGTAAATAAAAATATTTTCGTTTTTTCACCATTTTATACATACGCTTATTTAGGAATAATACTTGATTTTTTAGCGGGGTTCCTTCTATTGTGTCGCAGCATATGCCAATTATTCCATTACGTAATACCTCTACCGAATGAATCTTTGTCACATACACTTTTAATTTCATATCATATCTCCTACTCATACTTACACAAGAAGCGCACGTTTCCGTGCGCTTCTCTTCTTATCTTTTATTTCTTTTTTTTACCACTTCATATCTTTCGTGGTTATCCATTTTCAGTTACTTCCTGCGTTTCTTCTGCTTCCGGAGATTCATAATCCTCTTCTTTCTGGCATCCATCAGGATTAATCCAGTTCCAAGAACCGCAAGTGTGCCAAATCCGATAATACCATACTTCCAGTCTCCTGCTCCACCAGACATCGGCATCTTGAACGTCGCAGAGTTTACCACCTCAAAGGTGCAGTCATAGAACTGCCACTTGTTCGTGGCCGCATCCCATGTTGCTTTTGAAGTGTCTGCTTTGTTCTTCACAGCCTCTTCTTTTGTCATTGTGATTGGAAGCGTTACAGTAAT
The DNA here is from genome assembly GCF_040910705.1 of Blautia sp. RTP21359st1_E11_RTP21359_211015. Lineage (NCBI taxonomy): Bacteria > Bacillati > Bacillota > Clostridia > Lachnospirales > Lachnospiraceae > Blautia > Blautia sp. RTP21359st1_E11_RTP21359_211015. The sequence goes on along the minus strand of NZ_JBDGAB010000070.1, from coordinate 12,957 downwards.
CGGGTCTTTCAGGAGTGTATGTCCTGAAGTTGTTTTTGTTTCTGTTATCTGATACTCTCCCTGGTCAAGGTTATCAAATACAACATATCCATTTACGTCTGTTGTTCCGGTCGTAGTTCCGCCAACTTTCAGCAGTCTGGTGAATCCATCTCGTGCTGTCGTCAGTTTCTCTGCTTCCTTTATGAACTTCAGTTCAAACGTTACACCTTTCAAAGGTGTTTTTCCGTCAACATCATACTTGCGGATAGTAATCTTACACGGTTTCAGCTTATTGATTGCTTCAAGCGTCATCGTCGCATTTACTCCGGTCGTCAGATATTTTGGCGTGCTGTCAACAACATATTGTCCAGGAGCCTTAATCTCTGTTATCTTGAGTTTTCCTCCGATTGGGATGACTACTTTTCCGTTGTATGTATAAAAACTGTCGCTCTTATATGTTGTGTCTGTGTTCAGGTGGGTATTATCCATCTTTACGATACCGCTTGAATCAGACGTCAGATACCAGGTTTTCTTTGTCGTGTTATCGCTGTCAACAAATTCCACTTTAAATAATACACCATTGATTACATTATTTTTTTCACTTTTTTTCGTGATTTGGAATTCATTTTTTGTGAATACAGGGTCATCGCTGAATGTTACTGTAAGGTCCTTGCTTGCGTCATTCGGCATCGTAACCTTAAGCTTCTGCGAAGCCGGTGTTGATATCGCATGTCCGGCAGGTGCCTTTGTCTCAGTGATTGTGTATTCAGCAGTCTTATTCGGAAGTTCTAACGAATTAGAGATTCCTTTTGCATTTGTTTTTAAAGTTCCTTTGAATGAGCCGCCGTCCGTGATGGAGAATTCAGCCCCTTCAAGTGAGTATCCGCTTAAACCGAGGATTTCGGAAGCGGCTTTTGATTCCTTGTGCACGGTTACTGTGAGTGGCTTAACCGGCTCGTTTATGATGCCGGATTCTGCACCGAATATCTTGACTTCGCCATATTCATCGTTGTTGGTATCATATCCCTTTCTCGTCCAGGTCTGTTCATAAACAGTATCGGAAAGTTTATAGAACTCAGGGGCCTTTGTCTCTTTACAATACAATTTGTACTGTGAAGCCTGTCCGTTGCCATCAATGCTCTCCGTTTTCAGGAACGCTTCATCAGACCAGCCGTCGCTTTTTGTCACCAGTTTTGCAAGTGCTTTTGTACATGCCTTATCGGCGTAAACGGTAAACTCAGCCTTTGCAAGCGGGTTGCCTTTCATGTCAACCTTCTTTACTTTGAACTGGAGCCTCCAGTTTGTCGGGTCGTTCGGGATACCGTCAATCGGTCCGAATGGTTTTACTTCGCCAACGGTTGTGTCGGTCTCGCCTCCATCCTCTCCGTCTCCTTCACTTGTATCCGCATTGCCTTCTGCCTGCTGTTCCTGTTCTGCTTTCTTTTTGAGTTCCTCATACTGTGCGCGGTACCACGTCTGTTTGTATACGGTGTTTGAGAGTCTATAGCCTGATGGGGCTTTTGTCTCTTTACAGTATAATGTTACAGAAACGTTTTTCCATGGTACGTCATAAGACATTGTGTCTGACATACCACCATCACCAGTTGTAAGGTCTCCTATGTAAGATGCATTGCTGCAGCTCTCATCAGAGTATACTCCAAACACTGCACCTGCCAGCGGTTTCTTGAAACGGCTTACCTTTTTGATATTCATCATGACTGTCCATGCTGAGTTATCGTTCACGATACCTGTTGCCGGACCAAAAGGCTTAACCTCTCCGGTATCCGTATTTGCAGAAACCGTATAATCTTTGTAGTTCCATGTCTGCGAGCGTACCGTATTATCAATACTATATCCCTCCGGGGCTTTCAGCTCCTTACAGTACAGAGTCACTGACTGTTTAGAGTATCCTGGGTTATATGGTATTGTGTCAGTAAGTCCTTCGTCGTTGGTTTCCAGTTCCTGGATTTTGGATGCTTCGCTGCAGCTGCTGTCTGTATAGACGCCAAACACTGCACCGGCAAGCGGGTTTCCGTTATTGTCTACCTTTTTTACGTAGTAACTAAATGCCCATAAGGTCTCCGGGTCAACGACTCCTGTCTCCGGTCCGAAATACTTCGTTTTTCCGATGGTCTCCTGTGATGACGGAACGGTATTGAACTCGTCATATGTCCACGTCTGTTCGAAGATATCGTCATTGATAGTGTATCCTTCCGGTGCCGATATTTCCTTGCAATAATATGTTACGGATTTGGTATTGATATCTGCTTTAAGTGTCTTTAAAGGTGTCAGACCATTCGCTCCGGTCTTTAGTGTGAACAGTGCGTTGTCTTCCGATTCTGCGTCATCTTTACTTACGTAAATACTGAACACGGCGCCGGCAAGCGGTTTGCCTTTGTCGTCTACTTTCTTTACCTGCATGGAGTAGTTCCAGCCGGTCTTTTTGTTTATGATTCCTGTCTTGTCTCCAAATGTCTGGAGTTCGCCAGGTGTGTTCGCATCTTTTGCTTTTAAGGCATCGTAGTCTGTCTTAGTGAATGTCTTTGTGTAGATTGTGTCTGACAGCGCATATCCTGGAGGGGCTGCGATTTCACGGCAGTATAGTGCATAAGAAGGGACATCTCCGTTAATACTTCCTGATGTATATACATCCGTATAGCCGTCGGCCTTGGTCTCTAACTGGACAATAGAGCTTTCTTTTGCTTTTGCATCCGCCTCTGTCCGGTAAAGTCCAAACCATGCTCCGGCAAGAGGCTTGCCATCCTCATCTACTTTAAACGCTCTTGCACGAATATTCCACTTTTCCTTTACCTCATCATTCTTCACTATCAGCCCTGTATTTGACAACTTGGCTACAGGATTTGTCCATGTGTTATACTTCTCATTTTTATCTGGCGCAGAGATGTTCAGTGTTCGCGGTGTTGAATCACGGTTATATCCATCGGGGGCCATGACCTCCTGCACTTTTATCGTACATACCGGCAGATAATAATTACCTGTCTTTGTATCCTGGAACAGTGCCGAACTCTTGCCTTTGTATTTTGCCTTCGCCTCGGCGCTGGCACTTGTACTGTAATCTACCAGATGGTTTTTGTCATATTTAAGCTCGCCATCCTTATCAGAAACGAAATACCAGGTGTACTTGACCTTATAATCAGCCCCACCGAGGTCGCTGTAATTCATCTTGAATACGGCACCTGCCAGGGCGTTTCCCTTTGCATCCTGCTTTCTCAGGACTCTTCCTGACCAGTGGAACGGGATATCGCGTACATAACCATCGCCAGACATCCTTGTTTTATTGGTCCTCTCTGAAACCGGTACAGCGCTGGATACATCTACTGTCTTCCCGGCCTTAACACTCACCGGTCCATAGACATATTCAATGTTGCTTGCCGTTCCGGAGATACGTCCGGTCTCTTTTACGTAATAGGTTCCGGCCCACAGTTTGACGCTTCCCACGGCAGTTTCTACCTTGCCTTTGTCGATACTGATTACTGCGTTATGTCCGGCTGTGTTTTTTGCTACCTTTGTGCATCCCTTGTTTGTGTAAACGGTAAACGTTGTTTCCATGTTTCCGATTCTGGTAGTCCTCTTTGCGATAGAGAACATATCCAGACGTTTCTTTACCGTCAGTGTTCCAGGGTTTGGTGGTTCCGTTGATGTTACATTACTTGTCGAACCTGCACCGATTGTTACCTTATGCACGGTCTTGTCAAGGCCATAACCCAGGGATGGGGTCGTCTCTTTTATATAGTATGTTCCTGAGTTCAGGCTGACAACCGCCTTTGCGTTTGTCCCGGTCTGGATTGTCTTTACGAGTTTCTTACATCCGCTGTCGGAATAGATTCCATACTTCGCGCCGCTCAGTTTGTAGCTTGAATTTCCAGATACGCCGCTTGCGTTTCCGGACACTTTTGTCAGCTGGAGTTTTCCGGTTGAAGGCTTCAGTAGGACTTTGTATAATCCAAAACCATGCTGGCCGGCAAATTTACTGGTATACATAGCGAGCACTGCGTAAGGTGTTGATGCTGTTTTGTTTACTTCTACCACACGGGCGCGTATCTTGGCTTCATACCATCCGCTGGTCGGCTTTGAAGAGTCAAACCCGGGTGTCATATGGCCTGCTGCAACTGATGCCTCTGTACATTCCATTGCCATGTTTGTTTCCCACTGGTATTCATTAAACTTAATATCTGTGCAGCTGATGCTTGGCAGTTTGATGATGAACGGATAGATGGCTCCCTTTACTGGGGTATATACCTGACCGTTCTGTAAAAACTGGTCATTTGTAAGGTTTCCATATGATACATAATCAAGCAGTACTGTTACATAGCTCTCACTTCCTCCGGCATTGTTACGGTACGCCGGTACCGTGTTCCCCTGCTTCAGTCCGGCCTGCGGGTCTGATTCGGCTGCATCCGGGTAAATGACGTAACTTGAAGACTCAAAAACATATCCACGTTTTAATTTATCCAGATTTGCCGTTATCACTTTGTTCGTTACCGGCTGCATGTCAGCCATTGAGTATCCCGCTGCGACCATGCCCGGTTCTACATCCGGGGCATCTTTATCTTTTACCGCCTGCACCCATACAGACTGTACCACTGCTGAAGACATACCGATTGTCATCATACCGGTCGTCGGCGAATATGCATAGTATTTTCCATCAAGAGGGAATCCGTTGACGGATACCATCATGGTATTGACATCCATATTCTTTCCGACCTGCACAGTCATCCTCTGGTTCATGATATCTGCGCCGCTGAATGCGGATTCGGTATCACCGTCAGTCTCTTCTGTCGTTGCGATAACGGAAGAGTTCCATGCGCTGTTGACGTCATATCCCTCGATAGAATATAAAATCTGTGTCTGAAGGTACTGTACATAATACTTGCCGTCTTCTCCATAAAATGCTGTTTTCGGGATATACAACAGTCCGGAATCCTTATCGTAATGGATTCCTTCGATTTCGTCACCGCTGACATCGTTCCTTGCCACTGCCAGGTCAACGACAGAAGCCCTCTTATCGTTATGCATCACATCAGCGAACGCAACGAAGTAATCGCTGTCCTTTCCGAGCTGATAAACCGGCACATAACCAGTCTGCTGGAACAGGAACCGGAAATCGTCTCCAGACATCATTGATTCAATCGTTTCGTTCTTATGTATCTGGTCTGCAGATGCGATTGTGGCATCCACATCCATGACATTCACCATGGAAAGTTTGGAAGGCTCGCCTTCGCCAACATAAGATTTATCTGCATGTTCTTTTACATATTTCTCAATGATTGGGTCATAAATCGTGTCATTGTCTTTTGATGTCGCAATGTCTTTATCTACAACGTCAATATCCGTATTGATATTTGCAACGCCGTTAAACAAGAGCCCTGTCTTATCGTTTGCTGCTTTATCCAGTCCATTCTTAGAGATATATCCGCTGAATTTCGCAGCGGCTTCTGAGGTAGAACCGGCAACTGCATAATAATCAATCGTCGTACCGTAGTTAGAGCCGGCGATTCTCACGCCGTCCTTTGTTGCAGCGCCGATGATATAAGCGTCATCGATTGCGCCAGGCACATATCCGGATGCGTCTTTTCCGTCATTTCCTGCTGCACCTACAACGGTGATTCCAGAATCAATCGCTTTCTGTATCTCTGTTTCAAGTACACTTGATGCAAGTGTTTTTGGAGAATACATTGACAGGTTGATGATATCCACTTCTGAGTTGATAGCATATTCAACCGCTGAGACAACAGCGGAATAAGTACCGAATCCGTCATTTCCAAGAGCACGGATTGAGAGAATCTTTGCCTCCGGGTCCTGTGATACAATATCGTTTACCATATCATCGCCATGTGTGCCTCCATTGAGGACATCATCAATCAATGATACACGGTCAATCACATTACTGCTCTCTGCTGCACCGGTATCAATCAGTGCAATGACCTTGTTTGCTGTATCGTCGCTATAGACTGTGGCTTTTGAAGAACTTTCTTCTGTATTCAGCGCAGCGACTGCGTTGTCGTCTTTTGTCATCGCTTCTGTTGTCGTTTCTGCTTCACCAGCAGTCGTTGCTTCTCCGGCCCCAGCGACATTCTCACTTGCTGCTGCAATCTTTGCGTCCGGTTCTACTGCGTCCACGTGCTCTTTGTAATAGCTGTACGCCGTCATTGCCTGCTCAGCACTTTCATACTGGAGCAGGTAGATATCACCATAAGAACCAATCATATGCTCCTTGTCAATGATATCATTTTCATCGTCCGTCATGACCAGCAGACGCGCGGAAGAGAAGTCATCCTTGTTTAATCCGCCTTCGGCATCTGATGTATCAGTGAAATGCTCAGCGGTGTCCGTATCGGTGGAGTCCGTATCAGTGGCATCTGTTTCAGCATCCTCTTCTGTCACATCTCCAGCATCTTCTTCTGCTGTTCCTGCTTCGGAACTGTCTTCAGCATCAGCCTCATTTTCAACCGAGTCCGCATTGTCTGCTGTTTCAGCCGTGCTGTCGTCAGCCGTGCCTGCGGTCTCCTCATTATCCGGGGCTTTATCCTCATCTGTTTCTGCATCGTTGCTGTTTTCGTCTGTGCCTATTTCAGTCTGAGTCTGGCCATTAGGCGAAACGTAAACATTGTCGTTGACCGTCAGGTCTCCGGTGCTGTCACTGTTGTCTTTTACATCCGCATCAGTGTTGCTGCTATCGGCAGTCTCTTCGTTCCCATCTGTTTTTTCAGTCTTATCTGTTGATTCGTCTACCGTCAGGTCACCCGTCTCGGCAGAGTCCTCTGTTTCTGTCTTTCCGTCCTCTTTTACTTCTTCTTTTTCAAATTCGACCTTAACGGTCACGTTTGAATCCATAAATACCGGATATTCAAATTCCCCGGTAATTCCATCGGTCTTTTCATCAAAACCGGAATCTTTTTCCGTATCTCCTTCAACTATATCGTAAAGTTTCAAGATATATCCTTCATCTGCATCTGCCTTCACATTTGTTACACTGTCTGCTTTTACTTCGTAAGCATACGTATAACTGTTTTTTGCTGCATCTTCGCTTGACACGAGGATATCGTCTTTGTCGTAAACATCAATCCGCATTTCATCGGTCTTTCCGTCGTCGGATTTATGATTGGCCAGCTTCACGGTCTGCTCGTCATCTTCATTCTCATCGATGACAACTTTACCACCGGCTGTCTTCAGGTTTATAAGCAGAAACTTTGTCTCTGCATCCTTTTCAGTCTCTGTGCTGTCTGAATCGGTGCTGATAATTGTCTTAGTCTCACCTTGGCTGGCATCTGTCGTTGTTTCTGTAACAGTATCCGTTCCGTTCACATCTGCGGCATAAGTCAATACCGGAGATGCAATCGTTGTTGCAGCAGTAACCGTAGCAAGCATGCTTGATGCGATTTTTGCCGCTATAGAACGTGAAGATACTTTTTTCTTTCTTCTCCGGTCCGGAGGGTTATAGCATTTTTTGTCTTTCATTTTTTAGTCTCCTTTTTATGATTTAAACTGCATACGCAGTCGTTGCTTCATTACAAAAAGGATTCCTATGGCTTATTCATTAAGGATTGAAAGAACACAGCCACTTTCTGGCTTTGCATCCAATCTTGTTGTTGTTGAATCGGCATTTTAATTCACCTCCATTTTCGCAGATATTCAGTTGTCAGGTGCTATATCTCCAAAGCAATACGCTTTCTTTCAAGATACGAGTTTGCGGTGTACCGCAATGTTCGGGGCTAAAGTCTTACGCCCTATATTTAATATGCAAAATAAAAAAATTTCGGAATGTTTTTTTAAAAAGATTTTTTAGAAAAAAACTGACATACTGTTCCTGAACGCGAAAATGTAAGAAGAAAAAAAGGAGAAACGACTATGGCAAATGCAATCGATGATACCGCGAGCTATGCCCGCGTGTACCAAACGGTCATGACCGCTGACAAACGACGACGCAGTCGGAGTGTAGAGACGTGGACGGGGTTTTCGATTCCCCGTACACTTTTGCAACCAATTATATCCGACGGACAACTTGAATTGTTCAGGGTCGGAAATCCTCCCCTGACGGCAAGCCTGGCCGCGGTTTCCCCGTCCATTGATGATGGATTCGAAATCAAGAAAGATGATGAGAACGACCCAAAGTTTGGGACTTACGAATATTTCAGGGCATCATCGACGAGAGAGAAACCGCGGTCAAACTTGTGAAGGTAATCAATAACTCGTCTGCTTTGCCGGAGCCGTTACCAAGAAATCGCAAGATTAAGAGCCCGTTGTTTTAAGCAACGGGCTCTTCCAGTGATACAATAAATTCTATATTTCGAGTCAACGCTTCTTCAGTTGTAATATCTAGCCAATTTTTTCCTGATGATTTCGCGTTGTTTTTAAAACCAATATTCGTGAAAACACGTCGAATACGTTTTGTCAGTTCAGCATACGTGGAGACTGGTAACGATTTGTCATTGAATATGTAATGTTGAATACAGGTTTTTAACTCTTCGATGTTAACGTTATCCAATAAGAAACAAATATCAAAAACGTCTTTGTATCTCGTCGAGCGTGTACCAAATCGCAGGAATGATTTTAATTTTTCTGTTAATATTTGTTCTTTTGAATTCATTAACAAACTCGCTCCATCTTTCTGAAAACAGATATCAAAACAATACTCTTCCTGCTTGATATCCAGGTCTTTATGTACGCCAATATCCAACTTGCTTTCCAATGTATTTCCGTAGTCATCCGTGATTGTAATGAATACTCTTTTTCCTTGGTAGTCTTTGTGTTTTAGTGTAGCAATTGGTGGTTTAATTGTTATATTAACACCGATTGTCGATTCTACCTTCCGTAAGAATTCAGTAATTGAGTCATCGGAAATAGAGTATTTGATGAAATCCAAATCGGCGTCCTGGGTCGCCCTACGGTCATTATGAGAAATATTTCGCATTACGACCCCGCCTTTGATAGTTACTGACCGACTTAATCCACTTGCAGCAATTCCTTTCAGAATGATGTCTTGACAAATCCTTGCGTTTGCGTCGTCCTCGTTATATCCCTTAGACTTTAGCTTTTCAGCCTCTTCTCTTACGTTCACTTACATTACCTCCATCTGTATTGTGCTTAAGATTTTGTCTCCGTTTTTAAACAACATCGCATAGTCTTCAACTTCAAAAAAATCAAGCTCATCTAAAATATTTCTGTATCCAGAGATTATTTCCTTATAATAATCCAAAGGATATCTTGAGCGAAATCGTATTAAATCAACAAGTAACCGTTCTTTGCTGTATATTCTGATTATTGTATTTTGATATTCCATATTCGTTATTCCAAATTCATATATATTATCTTTTGCGAAGTTTTGTTTTATCGTTTTACTTTTGATTCTTGAATCTTCACGTTTGGTCGTGAGCATATATTTTTCTGAAATTACGTCTGTTAATCCATAGTAATAATATGCACTGCTTCCGGAAAATACTGCATTTGGATATTTTACGCTTATAACTTCAAGGTCAGAGCAAAATCTAGTATCTGAATATAGTCCCTTTTCTTTTTGAAATAGTTTTCCTTCTTTTATTTTTTTCTTTATTTGATAATCTGTGCCGTATACCTGTAAGCACTGTGCGTATGTCATTATCATAATGTCACCTCCGAATTTGAGTAAAAGTACACATGAACTTATCTCGTGTGTATTTTTACTTAAATATATTATATGCGACTTGCTTCTTGTAGTCAAGCAATTATACACACGAATTGGGATGATGTGTATGATTACTGAAATGTCTTATTTTTTTTGCGGCTCATTTCTCCGCCAAAAGTTAAAAAAAGCACGCTTTTCGCGTGCTTAGATTTGAAGTTTCGTTTTCTTTTTCTTGTCCAGGGAATTTAAAATATAAGCGGCTGCTGTGGTCAGGCCATTATCAATAGCGGCTTGCATGGCATAGTTTAATTCTTTCTCATCCATGATATCCATCTTAACAAGCTCTGTCATGAGATAGTCTTCCTTTTCTGTTGTCAGTATCTGACAGCCTTCTGTCGCATAGCTGAATATTCTGGACATCCTTTTCAGCATCGCCATCATGCAAACTTTGCAGAAGGTAAGCCTTCAGCATTGTATTTCCGTTTCCACTTTGCACAACATCAAAAGCCTCGGCCACCGCATCTCTTCCAAACACGTCATCGCGCAGCAGCCTGGCAAGCAATGGCACATTTTCGCTTAGATATAGAATCGCGTCTTTGCCATTTTCTTTTAAGAATTCTTTTGCACCTTCATTCTTTGTATATGCAGCATACATCTCAGCAGCACACATGACCCTGTATTTCTTATTAACCGCATGTTGAAAAAGAAGTCCTTTTTGCTCTTCGTTGTCTAGATATCTTTCTGCAAGGCGCTGCATACCTGCAGCAGTTATGCTCACGGTATTTTTTGGTATCAGGATACTGCTATCTCCAACATTCAGTTTGACGGTGTACGCTGAGCCACGTCTTATTTCATCTGCATGCGAAACAAAAGCGCGCATCAGGCCTTCAGGCATGTGATGTACAGTCATTTCATCTACATACGGGAATGAGAATACGCCGATTGTTTCAACTGATTCTGGAAGGACTATAGAATTTAACTGTTTACATCCAAGAAAAGCCATGTCACCTATTGTTTTTATATTTCTACCAAAATGTATTGTTTTTAATTTCCGGCAGTGCATGAAGGCCATATTTCCAATCTTTTCCAACGAATCCGGGAAGAAAATTTCATCCATACCGGATAACATGAATGCTGAATGCGCAACTTTTTTGCCATCTTTCATTACGAACTTCTGGCGTCCTTTGGAGATTTCCACGTATCCATTTACACCATCAATCTCTTCTGTAAGAGGATATCTTTTTGTTTCCATTTTTTGCTCCTTTCTTTATATTTTCTACTGACAATATGCCGGATTTGTAAGCGACAAAAAAAGGACCGGCAAAGTGCCGGTCTTGCTTATAAGCTTATAAGTCAAAATCATCTTTGATGCTTTTGGGCTTTGCATTTAATAGCTGCAGAACATATGCCCTCATTTCCAGATAGTTTTTTACACTATCTGACTGTTTATCCAGAAAATTTACTACAAATTGTAAGTCTTCGTGTGTGGATATTACCGAATTGAGGTATATTTTTAACAGTTCGACATTTTCATGCGCAAAAATCGCGTTAAGTATGTATTTTTCATTTTCGAGCAAGTAATTTTTTAAGAAGATTCCGTTTTTCTCGTTCTTCTCTTCTTCACTCATATGCTCATAAATTTTGATAGCCACTTCTTCCTGCTCATCGTTCACTGCGTACGCGTGAGAGTTTTTTGTAATCTCTTTTAAGAGCATCTTTTTTTTATTTAATGAACATTTTTTTGAATATATATTCTTGACCTGCACGACAAATCTTCGTTTATCATCGGCTTCCATCATTTTCGGAATGACATATATGAAGTCTCCCATTTTCATTTCAAGTGCTCCACTATATTTATCCATACAAGATGTGGGGCAGTAAAACTTTGAAGTAACGATTGCTGCGCTTAAAATGGTTGGAAGTTTTCTCAATCCGATTTCGGTGTCGTTAATTTCTATTGTTTTGTTGATTTCTATTGTTTTTTCGCTCATAGTATTTTCCTTTCCTGTTTAGATTTATCTAAAATATGCAGGTTAAAAAATCAAATGGAAAAATCGTATTTTGAAATTATCTTCCTTTCGTTTAACGCCTGCAAGAGATACACTTTCATTTCCAGATAGTTTTTTGTTATATCGTCCTTTTTGTTTAGCAAATCTATTGCAAATTGCAAATCCTCTTGAGGAGATATCCGAAAATCCAAATACATTTTTAGCAGTTTAATATTTCCATGCGTAAAAATCGCCTCAAACGTATTCAGCTCCTTGTCAACCAAGTAATTTTTTAGAAGACTTCCTCTTTTACTATTCTTTTCGTTCGTATCCATTGCCTGATAAATATTGATGGCCGTTTCTTGCATTCTATCTTGAATTGCATACGAGTAAAAATCGATGGAAACATCTTTCAGTGATTGTTTTTTCTTGTCTAATGATAGCTCTTTTGTAGAAATACCTTCAATTTTGGTAATGAGCAATCGTTTGTTCAGTTTAGTCATCATTTGCGGAAAGTAGCATACAAAATCGCCTATTCTTATTTCGAAAGTTCCGCTGCATTTGGTAAAATCATGTACACGCCTTCTATATAACGGAGTGCAGATTTTCATATCCAAAATAGAAGAAAGTCGCTTAATGGCTACATCCGAATCATCAATCTGTATTATTATTTTACTCATGTTTTTTCTCCTTTTTCTTCCACTTACAATATGCCAGATTTACAGGCAACAAAAAAAAAGAATCGTAGCACGCACGACTCTTGTTCTTCTTATTTCATAATCCAGCTCCAGGTCATCCTCAGCGCGGGTCTCTGCTTCCGGTCTGTTGTTTTCAACACTTCCGCATCCGGCTTTCTTTCCTACAAAACCATTTTCAATCCTACCCGGTTATTTCTTTTCGCCTTTTCTTTTTTTCGTATTTTTTCGCAGTTTTGCACTTCCTTGATGCTCCATACCAACGTTTCGGAAAACAGATTGCAGGACTGAAAAATTTTTGATATGATACCGCGAGCTATGCTCGCGTGTACCAGACGTGGACGGGGCTTTCGGCTCCCCGTACACATTTACAACCATTATGTCCGACGGACAACTTGAAAAATTAGCCGCGGCTTCCCCGTCCATCGATAATATGTGTATGGGAAAATTGAAGATGCAAAGACGGCCTGCCTTCTCGTTGACTTTAATGAAAAAACTAACTACGGGAGGAGGTCTTATCGCCTTCTCCTAGTCTTACTACAAAGGGAGGAGGTTAAGATGTATATTACATATTCTGACTTAGGTGAAGAACCCATGACTGAAGTCACGGGCTTCCGATAGTCCGTCAGGCTTTCTTAATCTTGCGACCTGGTTATGCCTTCAGTTCTATCTT
>NZ_JBDGAB010000069.1:0-17636 GCF_040910705.1 Blautia sp. RTP21359st1_E11_RTP21359_211015 | reverse complement strand
TTAACAATTCGTCCAAAGGACTGCATAGGGTGGTTTCATTCGTGTAATTATGTGCAATAATTTATTGGATTGCTATAATAATGTAGAAAGCCTCTTAAGAGAAGAAACTAAACTGTCAATATTGGAGGCTGTTACAAAGTCTCCTTCTTTTACATTCGTATATCCAGAATATAGTGCTTTTTCATCTTCTGTCAGTTTCGAACTGTCTTTCAGGAAAGAAAATCGCAAAACTTCCATACCTATGATATTTGCCAGGCCCTTACATGCAGCCTCAAAAGACTGACCTTCTACACCTTTCAGACTGATGAAAATGACAGGAAACTGCCCCATATAAGTCTCACACAGTTCTTTTTCTTTTGAAATATTCAGACTCTGAAACAGGTTTTTATCACAGCCGATTTCAAAAAATGATTTAAGCATATTCATATTAAGGCTTTTTCCGAAACGACGTGGACGAGTAAAAAGATTCACTTCACCCCAGTTTCTCAACAAATCTGCAATCATCTCGGTCTTATCCACATAGTAAAAATCTTCTCTTATCAACTTTTCAAAATCATCCACACCAATGGGAAGTTTTTTTCCATATACCATGATCCTGCTCCTTTCAAAAGATTATTACATATATCTTATCATTTGACCTGTTTAATGGCAAGTTACAAGGTGATTTTCCACGTGTAAAACACAAGCCCTCCACCTACAATTTGTAAGCGAAGGGCTTGTATTATTTCATGATTGATCTAACTTTCAAATCAGATATTCAGCAGATCGCTGAATACTTTCAGTGCTCCATCTGTCTCATGTGCAAGAACACGTTTTGCAAGAACTTTACCAAGCTGAACACCTTCCTGGTCAAAGCTGTTCAGGTTCCACAGGAATCCCTGGAACATTACTTTGTTTTCAAAGTGTGCAAGGAGTGCACCAAGGCTTGCAGGATTTACCTGATCACCAATGATGATGCTTGACGGACGTCCACCTTCAAAGTTCTTATTGCTGTTTTCATCAGATTTACCACATGCAAATGCAACGATCTGAGCTGCAACGTTAGCGCAGAGTTTCTGCTGGCTTGTGCTGTCCTGGATCACTACATCTGTGCCCATCTGGTTATTTCTGTATCCGATGAACTGAAGCGGTACGATATCAGTTCCCTGATGAAGAAGCTGATAGAAAGAATGCTGTCCGTTTGTTCCTGGTTCTCCAAAGATTACCGGTCCTGTTACATAATTTACAGGATCACCGAAACGGTTTACAGATTTTCCGTTAGATTCCATATCAAGCTGCTGCAGATGTGCAGGGAAGCGGCTGAGTGCCTGTGAATATGGAAGAACTGCTGTGCTTGGATATCCAAGGATGTTTCTTTCATATACGCCGATCAGCGCATCCAGCATAGCCGGGTTCTGCATAACATCTTCGTTTTTAGCAAGTTTATCTTCTTCTGCTGCACCTTCAAGGAATTCTGCAAATACTTCCGGTCCGAATGCCAGAGATAATACAGCACCGCCAACTGCAGATGTGGAAGAATAACGTCCACCGATATAATCATCCATGAAAAATGCTGCAAGATAATCATCACTCTTAGCAAGTGGAGAAGTCTCACTTGTAACAGCGATCATATGCTTGGAAGCATCCAGTCCTGCATTTTTAAGAGCATCTTTTACGAAGGATTCATTTGTCAGTGTTTCAAGAGTTGTACCTGATTTAGATACCAGTACGAAAATGGAATGTGCAACATCAATAGAATTCAGGACTGCTGCTGCATCATCAGGATCTACATTGCTGATGAATCTGGCTTCCATTTTAAATTTGTCATTTTTCTTTGCCCAGTTCTCAAGTGCAAGGTACATTGCACGCGGACCAAGGTCACTTCCGCCGATACCGATCTGAACAACAGTTGTGAATTTTTCTCCTGCTGCGTTTGTAATCTCACCTGCATGTACTTTATTGGCAAAGTCAGCAATCTTCTGCTGCTGTTCTACATAGAAAGCACGTTTGTCAACGCCGTCAGCTGTAACAGTATCACCAAGCTGGCCACGTGTCAGCTGATAAAGAACGAGACGTTTCTCACCTGTATTGATCATTTCGCCATTGTAGAGAGCTGCGTATTTTTCAGTAAGCTGTGCTTCTTTTGCAAGCTTTTTGAGACCTTCAAGTACGTCGTCATCTACCTGTTTTGCAGCATAGTTATATGCAAGACCAGCAGCCATCGGTACGCTGTATTTTTTAACACGTTCTGCACCATTTTCTCCGGTCATAGCTTCTACAAGGTTTACTTTCTTTACATTTGAAAGTTCTTTGAAAGATTCAAGAGTATCCAGGTTGTTCCAGGTACTCATAATAAGATTCCTCCTTAAAATTAGATGTTCCCGCTGTTTTCAGGATTCGTTTCAATCTCTTTGATTATAATATCAAATGAAGGTAAATTCAAGTCTGCAAACGGAGGTGTGGATATTCTCTCTATAAAATCAACGCCCTTTTTCCCTCATCTGGATCGTACACCTTAAAAAAAATTACAGAGAAAGCTCCTACAATGCCATTCAACACTATAGGAACCTTCTCTGTAATTTTTTTTATTCTATTCTGTCGTTTGCCCTTTCACCAGACAAACATCCTTCAAAATAATATCTTCATGTAATTTTGCACCATTTATTTTCTTTAATAATACATCTACCAATGTATCTGC
The DNA here is from genome assembly GCF_040910705.1 of Blautia sp. RTP21359st1_E11_RTP21359_211015. Classification (NCBI taxonomy): domain Bacteria; kingdom Bacillati; phylum Bacillota; class Clostridia; order Lachnospirales; family Lachnospiraceae; genus Blautia; species Blautia sp. RTP21359st1_E11_RTP21359_211015. Next base: position 14,959 of record NZ_JBDGAB010000069.1, on the reverse strand, counting down.
CAATTCTTTTATTGGCTGTGAAACATAAGTCATTGACGGATAACTTATCTTTGCAATCAGCGTTCCATCATATCCTACTGCTTTAAATTCATCAGGAATACACATTCCCCTCTCACCTGCACATTTTAACGCATTCATAATGATCAAATCTTCCGAAAACATTGCATCCATTTCCGGATATTCATCAAAAAGTTTATTCATTTGCTGATGATATTCTTCTGTTCTTTGTTTTGTATTCCAGATATAATCGATACATTTTACACCATTTTTCTTCAATGTTTCTGAAAAAACCCTATGACGATTAATAGAAGGAGATTTATCTGTTACAACAGCCGTTACATTTAAAACGCATTTGCAGTCATTCTTTATAATTTCATTTGCAGCCAGCAAACCACCCTTATTATGGTCAGAATAGATGGTTGGAATCTCTTCCGCAACTCGATAATCAAATGCCACAATAGGAAGATCCAGATTCTGATATTCGGACTCTGCTAACATATGCGTTCCAAGAATAATACCATCTACCATATTTTCTCTCATCATTTTTATATAATCTCTTTCTTTATCTTCCGTATCTCCGGTATTACATAAAAAAAGTTTATAATGATGTTTATAAAGTTTTTTTTCGATGTATTTCGTTATTTCCGCCCAAAAAGGATGCGAGCTGTCAGGCACGATCAGACTAATATAATAAGATTTTTGTCTAAAAAGGTTTCTAGCAATCTGATTTGGGACATAATCAAGCTGATCAATTGCTTTATATACACTTTCGTATGTATCCTGTGATATATACCCTTTATTATTCAATACTCTTGAAACAGTTGTTACAGAAACTCCAGCCAGTTTGGCCACATCTTTAATATTTGCCATTCAATCCTCCGTGATTTTACAGATTCGCTTGTTTCTTTATATTATAACTATTTATTCATGTATTTCGCAAGCCAAACTCTACTTTTGCACACAAAATCTTCAAAATGCTCTAGTCAACCTCTTATTCTGTTTCTGCTCGGATCAATAATACCCTATTTTCCAACAATTTCTTTGAGAACACCCTGAACAACAGCTTTTACAAGTTCATCCTGGGATGGCTGGTCTAATACACCTTTTCCATTGCTTGAGAAAAGTATCATCTTCTTCATGGTTTCCTGTTTAACAGCCTCAACTGCCGCCGGAATCAAATCAATGATACCTTTATTCATACTTTCAAATTTGCGGAATTCAGCCTCTACTGCTGCCACATTGATATCCGTAAAAATATTGATCTTGCTTATACCTTCCTGAATCGCACGTTTGAAGTCGTTGTCTGTAAGTCCGGAACCGCCATGCAGAACAAGCGGTACATCTACTGTATGAGCAATGGTATTAATTCTCTCAAAATCAAGCTTTGGAGGCAACTTATATGCCCCGTGGGCAGTTCCTACTGCAATTGCAAGAGCATCCACACCTGTTTTGTCAACAAAATCTTTTGCCATCCTCGGATCTGTATAGAAATCAGCCGGATTGATATGGGCGCTTCCCTCTGCAGAATCCGGGTTGTCACCTACATGTCCGAGTTCGCCCTCGATGGTTGCTCCATAAGAATGCGCGATGTCTGCCATTTCTTTAACTTTTCTTACATTATCTTCATAAGAATCTGTAGAGCAGTCATACATAATGGATGAGAATCCAAGTTCCAGAGCTTTCAGGCATGTTTCTTTCTTAAGGCCATGATCCAGATGAATAACTACCGGAACATTTGCTTTCTTAGCCATAGGAATAAGATAATAGGAAACCTCTTCCAGTGGTCCGTATGGAAGAAGTACTTCCGCAGTTCCCATGATAACCGGTGACTGAGAATTTTCTGCTGCTGCAATGATTCCTCGCGCCAGTTCCAGGTTTACCGCATTAAATAGTCCTACTGCATATTTTCCCTTTTTTGCCGGATAAAGCACATCATTCATATTAACTAACATTTTTTCTACCTCTTACTTTCTTTTTTCCCAACCTGCGGCAATCTTCTTCTGTACTTCATCAAGTGGAATGATTCCACTGAGCGCATCATAGGTCTGTACACAGAGCGCTCCGGTCGCTGTTGCAAGATGAAGAGCATCCTCCCAGCTTTTGCCTTCCAGGATAGCACTTAAGAATGCAGCAATCGTCGTATCTCCGGCGCCTGTTCCAGATGCGACTTTGTCTTTTTCTACGAAATAACTCTTCTCAAAAGCTTCTTTGACTGCCCATGTCTCCGCAATCTCTTCTCCGATTCCACCACCAATCTTCAGAAGCTGTTCCTTGGCTGCTGTGCGAAAATAGATGCCCGGTGTACCACATTTGATCAGGATAACTTTTGCACCATAGGAGAGAAGCTTATCTGCCAGTGGCCTGATATCTTTTTCAACATCAAGGAAGTTCGTTACATCTGAACCATTTGCCCTTTCGTTCCATTCATGATAACGGTCACGGTCCAGCATAATGCAGAGTTCTTCAACACTCGGCACAAAGAAATCAATGTACGGAATCACAGATTTCAGAACTTCGTTCCAATCCTGGGTACCTGCTTCTGTACTTTCTTCAAACATTGCCATATCAACAGAGATTGCAACTCCCTGTTCATGAACAGCCTTTAAAAGACGAACCAGTTCTTTGCCGCCATCAATATACATCTTCCGCATCAGCGATGGATAGCCAAAATGGAACAGATTTGCTCCTTTTACCTTTTCCAGATCGATATCATCCAGAGTAAATGTATCATTAGCACCTGAGCAGTGAAGGAAGATCCTGTCAATGCCTGCCGGTGCAAGGATTACAGAATAAGAAGTTCCGACTCCTTTTCTTACAATCATGCTCTCCGGAGATGCACCATATTTTTCCAGTTCGTTGAGAACCATCTGACCAAATGCATCATCTCCGACCATTCCCATTAGTTCTACATCTGCGCCAAGACGTTTCATGCCAACACCTGTGTTGGATACCGATCCGCCAAGACTTACTTTGGCCGCATCCATTGCGATTAGTTGCCCCGGTCTGAAAAGGTCTTTGATGTTTTTTTCTTCCTTGCTCTTAAAAGCCGGTGTAATATCCAGACAGATATGTCCGGCTGCAATTGCTTTCTTTATGCTCATGTTCTATCCTCACAGTTATTTCTTACCATACCGATTTTATTCAGTTTCATAAGCATATATATCCACCTTATGCTCTCCTGTCATTTCCTTGCCAAAGGAACCTTCCACCAGATTTCCATCCATTTTTACTGTATAGCTGTCACCATGCCCATGTATCTCAAATACAAATTTTGCATTCTGATATGGAACAGAATCAAGTACTGCTCCCTCAAATTCATCCAAAATACATGGATGTATCTGAATTCCCTGTTCACTATAACGTATTCCAAAAATTCCATTAACAATAAATCCAATAAAACCTGCCGCATGCCATGGCAGGTGCGGCCATCTCCACGCTCTTCCTGTATCAACATCCATTACTTCATGAAAAGATTTATTCAGGAGCACATTTCTCACCTGTGCATAAATAAGTTTTTTCAGAAACTCTTTATTTCCACTTTCACCAGCTGCCTCTGATAACCCAAGCGTCCATGATACCCAGCATGCTCTCCAGAAATGGTTTTTTTCTTTGCGGAACGGATACCAGTTAATTCCAAACTCAGAAAATGCCTCTGGATTACTTTCGATTGTCTTCAAAAACAGATTTCTCTGTCTCTCAGTTGCAATACCAAATCGTGGCCACAAAACCATTTCTGCCCCAGTCGTCTCCCACCAGCCTTTTTCGTATGCTTCACTTCCTATTGGTCCACTTGTAAAGCATTCTTTTTCTTCATTCCAGTATTTTTCCTTTATGGATGCAAGCATTTCCTTCGAACGACTTTCCCAGAACTTAATTCTCTCCGGATAGCATCCTGTCACCTCACATATTCTGGCGACATCCTGATACATCAGGGCAAATGCAATTTCTGTTCCAAGACAGTATCCGCCATTCTCCGGTTCTTCAAAAGCATCCTGCGCAAGACACATGGTTGCATGAACCAGCTGCATTTCTTCATCATAACGTGCATCCGCTTCTTCTGCATATTTTATAATTCCAGGTAACATTTCATACAAAAGCTGGATATCTCCAGTTGTTATATAATGATCCCATGCTGCAATCGCCGGCATGGCAGCACAGTCAACACCATTATTAAATCCATGTTCAGAAATATAGGATAACGACTCCCTGGCTTCATCCGGTGCAAGTAGATTCTGACATCGAAATGCTGCATGGCAGGTATCTCTTACCCAACTTCCAAAACCTTCTCCTTCTCTTTGAAAAACAGCCGCATTCATCAGACCTTCTTGTCCTGGCAAGGCATACTTTTTATTTCTGTTCTGACACATAATATCTGTTGCAAGCGAAAATGCTGCATTTATGACGTTATGCTCTGTATGTAATTTCGGGTAGGCTGAATCTTCCGGTGCGTCCCAACGCTCGGTTCGGTTCTGGATTCTTGTCATGTCTCCCCACGGAGTATCTCTCCAGCAGAATTCTTCCACCGCGCGTACAGGTGATAAAACTATTTTTCCACCACGCAGTGCCCATGCTGCAGGTTCTCCATAAATACGATCTTCTACACATTTCTCATATATTGTGTAAGATTCAGATTTAAACAACGGCTGTCCTTTTTCTTCCTGTTCGATCAGCCTTCTGTTTTCTTCTTCATATCTCGTAGATCTTAAACCCCATATATTCAGACAAATGACAGAGGCTGTTTTTCCATTCGTATGGATTTCAAAATACGGGTCCGCATTATATTGCAGATAAAATGATGGATTATTGATATTTTCCACCTGCTCACTTCGAATCTTATAATCTTCTTTTTTCGGTCCATTATCCTGTACTATGAGCATTGCATTCTTTCTGTCTGCATATAATTCCTGAATTGCCATGTCCCTGTAGAAATGCAGATACAGTCTTCCTTTTTCCGTTGGAATTTTCATTTTATATCCCTGACAGTTCAGTGTCTGATCTAATGCCTTCCAGACCCACTTCACTCCACACAGCTCAAACTCAATTTCCGGTTCCTGTCCGACAAACATCTCCAGTTCTACCTCACAGGCCTTTGTCTGAATATCAGATAAAATATTTTCAGGTGCCAGAAGTCGGACTTCCGGCCATACGTCTGGTCCCTGACGAAATCTCATGAGAAATTCAAACTTTTTATCAATATGCTCATTATGCCACTGTCTAACCCACACTCGCAGATTATCCATCTGTGCAGCTGGCTTTATCTGTTCTCCTGAAAAAACGGATGGAATACTGATTGCATTAGATGATGCAACACCTTCACACGTTTTTTTCGCAGTCTGACCTAGAATCCAGATTTTTCCATCTTCTTCAAATTCTATTTGTTTTTCGACATCTCCAATCCATTTATCTGATTTCCGGCAGTTGATTTCAATTTCTTCTAACTCATTCTCCTCGGATTTCCAGTGCAGCAGATCCTTGCTTACAAGTCTCATAGCTGTTTGATTTTCTTCATTTCCTGTCAGTGAACATGGATCGGTTACACAATCTAAAACCCACTGTTCTCCTGCTTTTTTTACACTGTTCAGTTCCCGGATACATCCGGTTGGCGGCATATAATGAATGACAGACTTAGACAGTTCTCTTCTTCTCTGTTTTTCCGGATCATCAGAAAGTTCTATTGCATTGATCCATCTGCTCGCCGGACCTTCTGCCTGAATATCGTCCCCGAAAAAATCTTTCAGGGGATATGCCATCCAATAGTCCACTCTTGTCTTAGATACTTTCATCTGAATAGTTTCTTTTTTTCCAGTACTGTCTGAAATAGTTATAATACATGGATCTGCATTCTCTTCATAAGGAATGCGCAACCAGTTTTCTTCGTGCTTTTTCAGAAAATGCTTTTTCATTTCTGTCTCTGTTCCTTTCTGTTAGCAATCTTCTTTATTCCACTACGTCAATCTTTTTACTTCTGTAAACTTCTTTCAACAGCTCCAGCTGTTTTTCATCAGGTGCTTCAAACATCTGCTGATTCACTCCGACATGTTTTGCTTTTTCAACTCCAAAATCATGATACGGCAAAAATTCCACACTCTTGATGTTTCTTCCAAGAGCTGCAAAAAAATCTGCTGTTGCAACAGCATTTTCTATCTCATCATTGATTCCTTTTATAATTGGAAGCCTGATCATGATCGGTCTGTAATTCACCAGTTTTTTCAGATTCTCTTTGATCAGGGTATTTTCTGTTCCTGTATATTCTTTATGTTTTTCATTGTCAAACATCTTAAAATCTACAAGAAACAGATCTGCACATTCTGTCATTCTGTGTATCACTTTCCAAGGAAAAGCAAGTGCTGTTTCAAAAGCAACTGAAATATGCTCTTTCTGAAGTCTGTTGCACAAATCATATAGAATCTCTGCCTGCATCATTGGTTCTCCACCGGAAAAAGTAACACCACCTTCTGAAATTTCATAGAGTCTTCTGTCTCTGAGCAAAAGTTCCGATAATTCTTCAGCAGAATAATAACTTCCTACGATTTCCAATGCTTCTGTGCAGCAAATTTCCACACACTTTCCACACACAGTACAAAGAGTTCTTTCATAAATATGCTGCCCGTTTTGTATCTGTTGTGCTCCTGAGGGACAGATTTCAATACACTGACCACAGCCAATACATTTATTTTCCGTATAACTCAGTATACTTTCCTTTTTCCATGTCTCCGGGTTGTGACACCATTTGCACCGCAAATTACATCCCTGTAAAAATACAGTTGTCCGTATTCCCGGTCCGTCATGCAGAGAAAAGTTCTGTATCTGACTTACCAGTAATTTTTGCTTCATTTTACCGCTTACCTCTGTGTACGCTGAATTACCTCATTCTGCATTTCCGCAGTCAATGTATGGAAATATGCACTGTATCCACACACTCTTACTACAATATTTTTATGTGTTTCCGGATTTTTCTGTGCCTCTAAAAGTGCATTCCTGCTGATAACATTAAAATCCATAATGCTTCCGCCATTTTCACAGAAGGCCCGCATCACACTTGCAAACAATGACGGCTGCGGAGTTTTATACATCAGTGGAATGTCCATATAAATAACTGCCCCACCCGGATATTTCGTGTAATCCATTGTTTTTATTGCATCAAGTAATGCTGCAATATTGATGTTTTCTGTACTTTCACTTGGGTTAACGCCTCGTGAGAGAGCACTTTCACTTTTTCGTCCATCGGCCGTTGCAATCGTTACATTTTTAAACCAGTTATAAGAATAAAAAGCAAATAATGACGGCTCAAATTTTCCGCCTCTGTAATTTGCCTGTCCTCCAAGACATTCAGCCAGATCATCCATAACCTTTTTTCCAAATTCTGTAGCATCTTTATCCTTGCAGAATTTTGGGACTTTATGAAGCAAATATTGTCGAAGGATCTCATCATCTCTGAAGTCTTCTTTCATCGCTTTAAGCAGGTGACCAAATGTCGTAATCTTATCTTCATATACTGCCTTCTTTATCGCATATAACGAATCAATTACTGTCCCTGCACCCGCAGCAGCAAAATTATCTGTATTATAGACAGCACCGCCTTCTGAGACATCTTTTGCCGTCTCAGTACATGATGGCATAGTTGCAGAAAAGAACAACGACGGATTTATTATTTTCCACCATGAACCATATTCGTTATATTTTTTCACAAAGAAATTCAGTTCATTTCTATAATTTTCAATTACAATATGATAGAATTCTTCAAAATCGCTCGCATTCGCAGCTGGAATAAATTTAAATCCATCCCTTTTAAATACGTCATTCCAGTACTCTGGATATAAGGATCCATTTAACATCTGCACAAGATTAAGATAGGTATATGCTCTGCTGTTGACTTCATTAGAAAGACAGATTTCCTGGCAGCCACCTGCGACATAAAGTCGACAGTCTTCCAGACTTTTTCCCTGCTTCTGATTTGCTGGAATTATCACATCATCATTAAAGACAGACAGCACATTCAGACCCATTCCTGCCAATTCACCAACCTGCATCAGAAATTCATCCGGATGCTTTGCCGATATTCTCACCTGTAGTTTCGGATTTGCAAAATGATATTTTTTATAACTGTTTATGATCATCCTGCTTATGTCATTATAAACAATATTGCCATTTTTATCACATCCGCCTATAATAATATCTGCATTTGTGCCCCCTGGCAGGTCTGCTTCAAGATCCCATCTTGCATCTGTCATTGATACAAAACAGTCAACCAGTTCCTGCGCCTCATCCGGCGTTATTCGATTATTTTTCAAATCTCTTTCATAATAACTAATCAGGATTCTGTCCAAATGGCCAATCACAGCAAATCCAAGACCATCTAACGCATTGCACATCTCACGCGTAAACCAGATTGCACACATTGCTTCATAAAATGTTTCTGCCGGTTCAGATGGAATTCGGCGTGCCGTAACAGCAATCATTTTAAGTGCCTTTACATGTTCCTCATCGTGTTCTGTTTTCAGCATTTCCTCCGCTTTTTCTGCAAATCTTTCAGAAATTTTTTGCAGACTTCGGCATACATCGACCATACATTTTAAAAAATCCTGCTGATGATCTGTAAGATTTTTCTCTTCCAGACGCATCATTGCATGTCTGATTATTCCTGATAGACCATATTTCAACACAGTTTCACAATTTGCATAGTGATGCGCCGCATCCATAAACTGTGGTCCGTTCATGACACCATATTTTCCGTAGTATCCACTCCATTCTCCATATTCATCTACAAAATCTGGGTATTGCTTCATTAGCCAACATCCAATGCCTGGCTGTGGCGGGAACGATGCCGTAACACTGTTCTGTTCTCTTCCTGTATCAATTTCTGCATAAAACGGACTGGATGGAAAAAGAATCACTTCAGCATCCCTGGCTGCAATTCTGTAGATCCATGTTTTTTTCTGAAAAGAGCTTGCCTTTGGATTTTCTTTCTGGAGGCGGTCCAGTTCTTCTTCCATTCTGGAAACATCGGTTGGATAATTAGAATATACCTCTTTGGTCTCTTTAAAATATTCTTCTTTATTGAATCGATAACCTGCCATCATGCGTTCCTCCTGAGTTGCCTTAAAAATTTAAAACTACCTTCAATGCAGTTCTGTCTTTTACTGCCTGAAATCCTTTTTCATAATCATCTATTGAAAATCTATGTGTCACAAATAAATCGATGTCTATTTTCCCATCCATAATCGCATCACAAACCGGCTTATGTACTTCTGCTTCTACCTCAGGCACCGGCCACTGCACATACTGAATATTGAAATTCCTGAGTTCCGGTAATGGTACATTCAGATTTTCTCCGCTTTTTAAGCCATATACAGCAATTGTCCCTGTCTCTTTAATATAGTCCAGACACTGCGTGATTGTCTGATTTGATCCAATCGTATCTATACAGATATCGGACTTTCTGTCAAACAGATCAGAAGCTTTTTTCTTTTCTTCTTCGTCTTTGTTAAGAAATGTACCTGCTGCTCCCAGTTTTTCTGCTGTTTCCAGCTTGTCTCTGTGATTTCCCAGGACATAAATCTCCTGAATTCCCATCAGTTTTGCACAGCTTAGAAAAGCAAGCGCAACCGGTCCGTCTCCGAGTATGACCATCTTCTTTTTATCTTCAACGCCGATTCTTTTTAATGCACTGTATGTTTCCTTTAAAGTTATCAGCATAGAAGCAGCTTCTGCCTGCATTCCTTCCGGGCACACCTGCTGTGTAATTCCAAGATTAATATCTTTTACATCGGCCTGGTCTGCCATGGCTGCTTTATAATCTTTTACAATTCCATATTCAGCAAATCCGCCCCAAGCGCTGGAAAATTTCTCATTATCCGGTTGTCCTGCCCTGACTACAAGATCTCCCACTTTAAAAGAAGTAACTTTTTTGCCGATTTTAACAACTCTTCCTGCATCTTCGTGTCCTAAAACCGCCGGATATCTCGTTACTTCTCTGACTTTTCCTCCAATAACTCCCAGATCCGTTCCGTTACAGATCATACAGCATTCATTTTTTACCAGTGCTTCATACTCTCCGATCTCCGGAATCGGAAGCTTTTCTTCCAGGTACAGTTTATTGTCTTCTGTTACCACTAAACCTTTCATAACTGATCTCCTTTTTACTATTTAATGCCGGTTGCAGCTACAGACTGCATAAAATATTTCTGGAATGCAAAAAACAGAATCAGAACAGGAATCATTCCAATCACGATAACACCCATGATCAGATTCCATGTCGGCTGTTTGATTACAGATGCGCCACAGATTGAACTTATTCCCAATGTTACTGTCCATTTGCCTTCACTTCTGACGGATAACAACATCCAGATCAGATTATTCCACGCAGAAATAAATGTATAAATTCCTAATGTTGTCATACTTGATTTCGTATTTGGCAGTAAGATCTTCCAGAATATCTGGAAATGATTTGCTCCATCAATTTTTGCTGCTTCATCCAGTTGCTTCGGTATTCCCATATAAAACTGGCGCATAAGAAATGTTCCAAACGGAATGGACCATGCTACCTGCGGAAGTATCATCCCCATATATGTATCCAGCATATTGAGATTTCTACACAGATTATAAGACGGAATCAGTCTTACAGTAATCGGAATCATCATCGTTGACAAATAAAGAATAAAAACAATATTTCTGCCTTTGAACTCAAGTCTGGTAAATACATATGCAGCTAAACTACAGAGGAAAATAGTAAGTGCGGTCACTGCTATCGCAACAATAAATGAATTAAAAAAGCACTTGGGAAAATCCAGCAGCTGCCATGCTTTTGTAAAATTCTCCCATTGCGCTGCTTTCGGCAAAATTCTTCCAACACTTGTTGCAAGATCTGTATCCGATTTCAATGCAGTAGATAATATATAAACAAATGGAAACAGCATGATTACTACAAATGCAGCTATAATTACCCAGATTAAGCTGTCTCCCAGAATTTTATTTCTTAATTTTCTGGTCATAATCTCTTCTCCCTTCTCAATCTTTGTCACTTGTCAACTTTAACTGTACAACCGAAATAATAATCGAAAGAATAAAGATAAATACTGCCATTGTACAGGAATATCCCATTTTCAAAGATGAGAAAGCAGTCTTATATAATGTCAGCCCAGTTAAATACGTACTTGTTCCAGGTCCACCATTTGTCATCGTATAAACAAGATCAAATTCCTGGAACGTACCGATTACACACATGAGAATAATATATGTAAGAACTGGTTTCAGCTGCGGCAATGTAATATAAACAAATTTATGCCATGCATTTGCACCGTCCAGATCTGCCGCTTCAAAAAATTCCTGCGAAATTTCCAGACGTCCTGCAACAACCATAACCATGTAATATCCTGCCCATCTCCAGATTGTTACGATTGCCATAGAACCCAGTGCAATCTTGCCATCTGTCAGCCAGCCAATTTTTTCGAATCCCAATACACTCAGGAAGTTATTGATAACACCATAATTCGTTCCCATCAGATATCTCCATGCAACACCGGTTGCAACCAGAGAAAGTGCACATGGTAAAAAGAAACTGCCTCTGATAAATTTCGAAATAACTTCACTTTTATTATTTGCAAACAACACAAGTTCACACATAATGATAGAAAAAATGACAATTGGCGGAACATTCATCAGGATATACTTGATCGTGTTGCCCAGACTTGTCCACCAGAGTTTATCTTTCAGCAGATTTTGATAATTCTCTAATCCTGTAAATATCTTACCTTTTAATGGATTCCAGTCATAAAATGACATGTGGATGGAATCTACCATTGGCCAAAATACAAACAATCCCAGCAAAATCAGGGACGGCAACAGAAACAAAACAGCAATCCGCCAGTCTCCTTTTTTACGTTTTACTACTGTTTTTGCGTTACTCACATGAATCCCTCCTAGTTAAATCCAAGGGATGATACAGAGTATTTTCCATATCATCCTTTTATTCTTAGTTACTGAGCAAGTAAACCATTTAACTGATCTGCCATGCTATCCAGCGTACTCTTGATATCAGCATCATTATGCCAGATTTCATCAAAATACTGTCCAATGATCGTCTGCTGGTCTGCAAATGTTTCTGTAAGGTCAATATATCCTGCATATTTCAGTCCTGTATTAAACAATTTCATATCATGGTTTTCGTCAAACATAGATACGGAAAGATCTGCCTGAGACTTTCTTACTGCAATCTGTGGAGATGTATTATCTTCAAGATATAATGCAAGCCCCTCTTCGCTGGTCAGATATTTAATAAACTTTTCTGCTGCTTCCGGGTTTTCACAGCTGCTTGAAATGCCAATACCATTCAGGAAAAGTACTTCTGCCTGTGTACCATCATTTGCACGTGGCGCATTCATTGCTTTCCAGTTTACATCGTCCTGAAGATATGTTGAATTCCAGAGAGCCACACGACACATAGCAATCTGACCCGCATTAAATTTTGTAATCAGTGCATCATAACCGTCTCCCAGTTTTTCTATTGCCGGCACATAACCTTCATCTACAAGACTCTTGACATATTCGAAAGCCGCAACGGTTTCATCTGAATTCCATCCACAGGTTTCATCATCATTCAAGTAGCTTCCACCAGCTTCTGTAATCCATGGATACATAGTATCGATTGCGGAAGACAGATCATTGATAATTGTCGGATATTCGATTCCAAGTTCATCTTTGTGTTCCATTAATGTTTTACATGCATCTGTAAACTCATCCCATGTAAATCCATCTTCCGGAACTTCAATTCCACACTTGTCAAACATATCGACGTTGTAAACCCATCCATAATTTCCTCCGTCCAATGGAAGTGAATACCAGTCACCATCATATGTACAATAGTTTTCTGCAGCATCCCAGAAATCATCAAATTTATATTCTGTATCTGCTTTCAGTGCATCTACATCGAATTTCTGTAATGCCCCGGCATTTGCAAGAATCTGTGTAGTTCCTGTATTACAGTTGATAAGATCCGGAAGGTCACCCGCTGTAGCTTCTGTCAAAATTTTAGTTGCATAATCTGATACTTCTTCAAAATTAATTTCAATATCCGGATTTTCCTTTTCAAAAGCTTCGACAACTTTCTGATATTTATCATAGCTGTCATAGCTCTGCCAGTTTAATGTAATTTTATCCCCGGAATCTCCCTTGGCAGCCATTACATCCACCCCACTACCAACTGGTACCATACATGCTGTTAATGCAAGTGCAATTACCTTTTTCTTCATTTTGTTCTCCCTTCGTATTGTGACTTTTTCCATATGTCAACCGGTTTCATATTGTTTGTTTTTTTTAATATATCATTTAATTTTTATTTTGTAAATATGTTTTTTTCATTTCATGCATTATGTATGGTTTTATCAAATTATTTTTGTATATTATTCACAATTTCGCGGTTTTTAAAGAATATAAAAAGCCCCTACAATGCCTTTCGACACCATAGGAGCTTTCTCAGCAATTTCTCTTTATTCTATTTTTTACATTGATTGCCATTATGATTTTCCTTTTTATTTCGTAAGCTAAAATCAGTTCAGAATACTATCCATCTCATGCCAGGCTTCTCCGCCCCACACAGAATCGCCGATCCCATGGTCTTTAAAGCCAAATTTCTTATACATCTCAACCTTATCCGGGAGGCAGGTCAGGATCAGCTTCTTTCTTCCCCTGGCGCGCTCTCTTTCCTTATATTGTTCCATCAGTTTTCTTGCCAGCCCCTGGTGTTGGTACTCTGGGAGCACATCCAGCCCAAGAAGCATAATGTTTACGCCCTCCGGATCATGTAGATTCGCATCTGTAAAAAAGTCATCTGTCAGATGTTCTCTGTCTGTTGCAAGTCCGTTAAGAAAACCTGCAATCTTGCCTGTCTCCCGATCCACAACAACCAGAAAAAGATCCGATGCTTTTTTTATTCGTGACTCCATATGTTCATAAGTACACGCTTCATTTGGCGGAAAACAGATGCTTTCAATCTCTGCAGCCTGTTCAATTTCATCCTTATGAATGTTTCTGAATTCATATTTTTCATGTATTACTTTGCTGTTCTGTTTCATCAATCCCTCTCCTGCTCATGACAGGTCAATACTGTTATGCTGATCACCTGCTACTATTTTAATATCTGTTTTACATTGTAACATATTTTGTCCCTCACCACATGTAAATAATACCAGCCGACTGGATTACTTCCTGATTTACTTCTCTCAAAAGATCCACTATCTGTTTATCTGATAGTCCATTTAGTTCTATGTCTGAAGATTCTTCTTTCATAGTTTCTTCATCTAGTCAAGCATGTCCTTCATCTTATCATATGATCTCTGACGGTCTGCCAGCGCCTCCTCCAATGAAACATTCTGGTATACATCTTTGACCTGCTCTTTCGTCCAGATATCACCCATTTTACCTGTTTCTCTGATAAAGTTGTTTATTTCCTTATCTTTCATGCTTTCCTTCTCCTTTACTTATTCTTTTTTATAAGTATAGTTCTTTTTAATTCTCTTTGTATTCACGATTCGTGAAGTCTTCTTCCATCAATTTTTCCATTTCGACATGATAACGCTGTGCTATCGCATATGCCGTTATAAGATCCGGGAGACGTTCTCCGCTTTCATAATTAGCAATAGTTGTAGAACCATAACCAATGCTCTCCCCCAGTTCTGCCTGAGTCTCATTATGACTGATTCGCAGTCTTCGTATGTTTTCTCCTATTATTTTGTTCCATGTTTTTTTCTGTTTTTCCATAATATAAGCCCTTTCTGCACTTTGTTTTTTCTTACGTGCATAAAAGGACTTGTATTTTTCGCGTACCACCTGTAGAGGAAAGGGGCTGTCTTTCCGACAGCCCCAGTTCAATACTCACAATATTTTCTTATAGCACTCCAAAAAAATACTGCACACTCTTGACAACAGGACTATGATAGAGTCAAGAGGTGATTATTATATTACA